>JAFTRT010000170.1 GCA_017462145.1 Clostridia bacterium | reverse complement strand
GACTACGCCCATCCCATTCAGGATGCTTTGGAGGGAATCACCTACTCTCTGTGCTCTCTGGAGTTTGAAAACCACAGACCGCTGTATGAATGGGTCATTGACAATATCGGCTTTGATCCCAAACCCAAGCAGAGAGAATTTGCCCGTCTGAACGTAACCAATACGGTCATGTCCAAGCGTTACCTGCGCTATTTGGTGGAAAACAACATGGTAGACGGTTGGGACGACCCCCGTCTGCCCACCTTGTGCGGCCTGCGGAGAAGAGGCTATACCCCCTCCTCTATTTTTAACTTTGTCCGCAGTGCCGGTATTTCCAAGGCCAACAGCCTGGTGGATATCAGCATGCTGGAGCACAGCATTCGGGAGGAGCTGAACGAAAAAGCACCCCGTCGCATTGCCATTGCTCATCCCATCAAGGTGGTCATCGACAACTATCCTGCGGACAAGACCGAGTATTTTGATCTTCCCAACCACCCTCAGAATCCCGATGCAGGAACCCGTCCCGTTCCCTTCACCCGCGAGCTTTACATTGATGCCGCAGACTTTGCTGAGGTACCGCCTCCCAAGTTCTTCCGCCTGAAGCCCGAGGGAGAAGTTCGTCTCATGGGCGCTTATATCATCAAGTGCTGAGAGATCGTCAAGGATGCCGATGGCAACGTGACCGAGATCCATGCAACGGCCGATCTGGAAACCAGAAACGGCAATCCCGTGGACGGAAGAAAGATCAAGGGAACGATTCACTGGCTGTCCGCTCTCCACGCAAAGGATGCAAGGCTGATGCTCTATGACCGCCTGTTTACCGTGGAGAACGTCAATGCGATCCCCGAGGATAAGACCTATAACGACTACCTCAATCCCGATTCCCTGACCGTAGCGGAGGGAGCAAAGATCGAAGCTTCCTTGGAAGATGCCGCCCCCGGCGAAACCTTCCAGTTTGTCCGTGACGGCTACTACTGCAAGGACACCAAGCACGAGGGTACCTTTAACCGTGTGGTGGGGCTGAAGGACAGCTTCCCTGCCAAGAAATAAGGTGACGCCATGGAACCTTGGCAAATTGCCTTGATCGTGTGGCTTGCCGCACTTTCCCTGCTTTCGGTGATCTGTTGTATTTACGACAAGATTGCCGCCAAGCACAATCCCCGACACCGTGTGCGTGAGTCTGTGCTTCTTGGGCTGTCCGCCCTTGGCGGTTCGGTCGCCATGCTGATCTGTATGCTGATAATCCGACACAAGACCAAGCATCTCCGATTTATGTTGGGGATTCCCGTCATCATCCTACTGCAAGCGGCTTTGGCCGCTGGCATTTGGATGCTGGCATTTTGACACGCCGCTTCCGGATGGGAGCAATCTCGAAAGGAGTTTCCTTATGAACACCGAGCTTTCCAAGTTCAGCCTCATTTATCCCAACGAGGATGCGTTGGCCGCTCACCGCAGCGGAGCAGATGCACCGAACATCGATATGTTCGTGCTGAATGAGTTGGGCTTGCTTGAAATTTTTCATCTGAACAACAGCGAGCTGTCAGAATTCCTGACAGCATCGCCTGATGTGATCACGCACCGTCAAGAGGTCTTTGCCGATATGTTGGCCTGCCCCGAGCTGGCGGTGACACTCAATCGACTCATTCCCATTTTATCGGACATTTTGGAGCTTCGCCGCATGGAAAGCGAGCATGACGATGCCGCCTCTTATTTGGAGAGTATCACGGAGATCGAATTGTATATTTCCAGTATCTCCACCCTCCATTCCGGTCTCTCCCCCATTCGGAAGCAATTGAAAAGCCATGCATTCTGTACCTTGGCAGATCGGATCCACGAGTTGGTGGAAAGCGATTATTACAAAGAACTGAACACCAAGCTTGCCGAGCTGACCTCCCGTGTGCGGGATATCCGAAGCGTAACCATCGGTGTCAATCTGGATGCTCAGCTCCGTCCTACCAGTGCGGGGGTTCTGTCCATCAATCCGGAATCCTTCCGTTCGGGTGACGTGATCGAAAAAATCCTGCGGCTGAACTTTAAGGAAGACGAATATACTTGTATTGCCAATTTGGTTCCCTTTAACAAAAAACAGACCGACAACCAAAAAACGGCACTTTCTTTGGCTTTCCATTCTGCCATTCATGACGTTTACAAGAAATCCTTGCACTCTTGGAAAAAGATCGTTCAAAGCTACGTACTGGAAAACACCGATTTCTTGCTCAACCTCATGCCTGAGATCGAATTTTTGGTCAAAGGCACCTCCATGCTCCGTCAGCTGACCGAGCGGCAGATCCCCCTTTGCCGTCCCAATATTGTAACCGATGGCACTCCTGTATTCCGTGCCCGTGACCTTTATAATCCCTGCGTGGCATTGAAGGTGGAAGACGAGATGATTCCCAATGACTTGGATTTTTCAGCAGAGGATGCCTTGATTTTCGTTCTGACGGGACCCAACCGAGGTG
>JAFTRT010000169.1 GCA_017462145.1 Clostridia bacterium | reverse complement strand
TCAAAACCTTGATCGAGCAAGACGATCTGCTCTCCTACCTGACGGTTCGGGGTGAGATCTCCAATTTGAAATACCATTCCAGCGGACACCTTTATTTTACCTTGAAGGACGAGGAAGGGGAACTGGCCGCCGTTATGTTTCGCTCGGCGGCGCAGGGGCTTTCCTTTACCCTTGTCAATGGGATGAAGGTGACAGCCTATGGGCGGCTTTCCGTCTATGAACGGAGCGGACGGTACCAACTGTATTGTTCTGCGATGACCGAGGACGGGATCGGTGCCCTTCGTCTGGAATATGAGCGTTTATATCGTAAGCTGTCCGAAGAGGGATTGTTTTCCGATGAGCGGAAGCGTCCTTTGCCTCGGTTTCCGAACTGTATCGGCGTGATCACCTCTCCAACGGGGGCGGCGATACGGGATATCATTCACGTAACGGGGCGGAGAGCTCCGGGAGTCAAGCTGTTGATCGTTCCGTCTTTGGTTCAAGGACGAGATGCACCTGCCGAGCTTTGCCGTGCACTGTCATATTTGCAGGCAGAGGGAAGTGCGGATGTCATCATCATTGGCCGGGGCGGCGGCTCCATGGAGGATCTGTGGGCCTTCAATGATGAAGCTTTGGTGAGAGCAGTCGCAGCTTCCGAGATCCCCGTAATTTCGGCGGTCGGTCATGAGATCGATTTTACACTTTGCGATTTTGCCGCCGATCAACGTGCTCCTACACCGTCTGCTGCCGCAGAGCTGGCCGTTCCCGATACAGCGGAGCTTTTGGAGCGTTTGGATGAGGCGGCCGAAAAGCTGACGGCTCTGTACTCCTGCAAGCTGTCTGCTTGCAGAGTTCGTTTGGTCGAGGCAACGGCACGGTTGGAGCGCATGTCTCCCGTTGCCGCTACACGGCAACGAAGAGAGCGGTTGGAGCGGACCAAGGAACGCATGGAGCGTTCGATCCGCTTGATTTGGGAACGTGCCGCATCTCGGTTGGTAAGAGGAACGGATATGCTGAATGCCGTCAATCCTTTGGCTGTTCTAAAGCGGGGGTACGGTGTCATGCAAACCGATGAGGGAAGTGTGATCGCTTCGGTGTCTGATTTGACCGAGGAGCAAACCGTTCGGTTTGTTCTGGCGGACGGCGAGGCACGGGCACGGATTTTGTCGGTTCTGCCGCAAATAAAAGTCCAAGAGGAGGAAGGATAAATGAGTGAAGTCAAAGCCGCCAAGCGGCAGACGAAACGAACGGAAGAGAAGGAATGGAGCTTTGAGGAGGCAATGGCCAAGTTGGATACGATCTCCGAGGCTCTTTCCAAGGAAGAGCTTCCTCTGGAGAAAGCCATTGCCCTGTATGCCGAGGGAGTCGAGTTGGTTGGAATTTGCAATCGGAAATTGGAATCGGCAGAGCGAAGCATTCGACAGCTTCAATGTAATACCGACGGAGAATTGATCGAAAGCGACTTTTTATCCGAATCGGGAACAGAATCATAAGGAGAAGGATTATGACAGAACATATTCGTACGTTGGAACAGGCAATCGCAGACAATTCCGATCGGATGGAAACCGTACTTGCTGCTTGTTTTCCTCCTGAAGAGGACAGCGTTCCTCTGCTGTTGGAAGCAGAGCAATATTCGCTTTTGGGAGGCGGAAAACGGATCCGCCCGTTTTTGGTCAATGAGTTTTGCCGTTTGTATGGCGGAGACATACAGGCCTCCGTACCCTTTGCGGCTGCATTGGAGATGATCCATTGCTATTCTTTGATCCATGACGATCTTCCTTGTATGGACGATGATGATATGCGTCGGGGAAAGCCGTCCAATCATAAGCAATACGGATATGCCAACGCTTTGTTGGCGGGAGACGCACTGTTGACCAAGGCGTTTGAGACAGCGGCAACCAATACAAAGGTTTCTTGCGAGCTTTCCTTGGAGGCGGTTCGGGTGTTGGCTCATTGCGCAGGCGAGGAGGGAATGATTGCCGGTCAGGTGATGGATCTGATGGGTGAGACCGAGCCGTTGGAACTGGAGGAGCTGTTGGTGCTTCACAGCAAAAAAACGGGAGCGTTGATGGAATGCGCCGCATTACTCGGTTGCTTGGCCGCAGGCTATCAGCCCGATACCAAGGAGGCGCAGGCGGCGGCTCTGTATGCTCGGAAGATTGGCGTGGCATTCCAGGTGATCGATGATGTTCTGGACGTTGTAGGCGATCAGGATGTGTTGGGAAAGAACGTAGGGACTGACGAAGAGCATGCCAAGACCACGTTTTTGACCTATTTTGATGTTGACGGTGCCAGAGCGTATGCCGAAAATCTGACGGCGGAAGCGGTTTCGGCTCTTTCGGACGTGGCAGGCTCCGAGCGTTTGACCGATCTAGCGGTCTATTTGCTGAATCGCACTCATTGAGGACTCGGCAAAATCAGATGATGTTTGAAAAAGAAGGAGACAGATATGGGATTTTTTTTAGAACAGTGTAAAAACTTCTTTTCCAATTACCTGCTCATGAGTGCCATTTGTGCATGGCTGATCGCCCAATTGGCGAAAGTCGCAAGGGCACTTTGGCATCGGGAATCCTGCAATTATTTTGCATTGCTGTTTTCCAGCGGAGGAATGCCCAGTTCTCACTCGGCCTGTGTTATGTCGCTGTGCACGGCTTGCGGCATTCAATACGGCGTGAACAGCGCCTTGTTTGCCATCTGCGGTATTTTAGCTGCAGTGGTTATGATCGATGCCTCCGGTGTGCGGTATGAAACAGGAAAACAATCCAAGCTGCTGAACCGCATTGCCAGAGAATTTTTTGACGGTGACGATCCCGAACTGCTCAACACCTCTTTGAAGGAGTTGGTAGGGCATACGCCCTTTCAGGTCTTTGTTGGGGCAATGCTGGGGATTGCCATTGGCATCGTCATGTATTTCGTGATGAAATAACATGAGAGCGGACGTATATTTAACGCTTGCAGGCCATACCGGCAGCCGAAAAAAAGCGCAGGACTTGATTGCCGCCGGTGCGGTTAAGGTAGACGGTATCCCCGTCAAAAAAGCTTCTGCCCCCATCAATGAAGCGGTGATGCATCAAGTGGAGATCGAACCGGTCTTCAAGTACGTCAGTCGGGGCGGTATGAAATTAGAAGCTGCGTTGAATGCTTTTGAAATCTCGGTCAACCATAAGCGAGCAGTGGACGTGGGCGCTTCCACGGGCGGTTTTACCGATTGCTTGCTTCAGCGAGGTGCTTCCCAAGTAATCTGCGTGGATTCCGGAATCGGACAGCTTCATGAGTCCTTGCAAAAGAATCCGAGAGTGATTTCGGTGGAGCATTTCAATGCCCGAGAGCTGAATCCAACGGTAACCCAAGGGCTTTGCGATCTGGCTGTAGCAGACGTATCCTTCATTTCACAAACTTATATCATTCCTCCCGTTACAACGGTACTGAAGCCAAACGGAATTTTCGTCAGCCTAATCAAACCCCAATTCGAGGCAGGATGGTCAGCTTTGGGGAAAAACGGTATCGTGACCAACGCCGCCTATCGCTTTTTGGCGGTCAAGCGTGTCATTGCCTGTGCGACGGAAAACGGCCTGGATTGTGCGGGTTTGATCCCGTCTCCCATTGAAGGCGGCGACGGAAACAAAGAATATCTTGCTTGCTTTTACAATCGGCCCTGCCTTCGCTCGGCCGTTGAGGATCGGGATATCAAGCGAATTACCGCTCTGTAAAGCAGAAGGGAACTATATGGAAATCAATCATTGCATGAATCGAATTGCACTCATTACAAACTTTAATATATCGGAAAAGCTGGCTGCGGCGATGAAGGTTGCAGAAAAGCTGGAGGCCTGCGGCAAAAAGGTGCTGATTCCTGTTTCTCACAAGGATCGGATTTTCCGCAATCGTATGCATCGCTCTTGTTTTCGCTATGAGACTCCGGATGTGATCTACCGTGAATCCGATCTGGTGATTGTGTTGGGCGGAGACGGCTATATGTTGGAAGCCGCCAGACGTGCCGCTCCTGCGGGAATTCCCATTTTGGGCTTCAACATGGGCCGTGTGGGATATATGACCGAGTTGGAGATGAATGAGATCCATTTTTTAGATCGAGTTTTTGAGGGACACTATCAGTTGGATGAGCGTGCCATGCTCTGCGTAGAGATCGAGGGGGCAGACGGACAGAAAAAAGCCTCGGCTTATGCTTTGAATGATGCCGTTGTTGCAAACGGTTCGACCGCTCGCATTGTCGATCTTCAGCTTTCCGATCATGGAAACTTGGTCAATACCTACCGTGCAGACGGCCTGGTGGTGGCCACTCCTACGGGGTCTACCGCCTATTCGCTGTCAGCGGGAGGACCGATTGTGGATCCCAAGCTGTCCTGTTTTTGCGTGACCCCCATCTGCCCTCACTCTTTGGTGGCTCGCCCCTTGATCTTTCCCGATTCTGCGATCTTACAGATCAAAAATATCTGTATGCGAGAAAAGGTCTTACATTTAACGGTAGACGGCAGAGCTACCTTTGATTTGTTTTACGGTGATACGGTTTTGGTGACGAAGTCAGCACTTCATACC
>JAFTRT010000168.1 GCA_017462145.1 Clostridia bacterium | reverse complement strand
CCAAAATTCAAAGAAAAAGAAAAAAGGTCTTCCATTTCCAAAAAAAGTGTGATATAATGGATTTGTTAACAACTGCCGTGTTCGGCGGAAAGGAAGAGAACCATGGAATCCAAATACAGCATCTTGCTGACCGATCTGGTCAACGAATTTCATTTGGAACAGCTCTATTGGCCCGAAAATGGGGAATCCATCCGAGTATCCAGCCCCGAGATCAGCCGCCCCGGTCTTGCATTGACCGGCTTTACGGAGGTGTTTGAGCCCTATCGGATTCAGGTGATCGGACGGGCAGAAAATCGGTATTTGGCCGAGCTTAAAAAGGAGGATCGTGTTCTTCGTTTACAGGAATTCTTTTCCTTGAAGCCCGTTGCTTTAGTGCTGACCACCGGACTTGAGCCATTTGAAGAGATGCTTCAATCTGCAAAGCAGTTTGGCGTTCCCGTGCTCCGCACCGAGTTGCGTACCAGCTCCTTTTCCGCCTCCTTGATTGCATCGCTGAATACCAGTCTTGCACCCCGTATCACGTGCCACGGCGTGTTTGTGGAGGTGTACGGCGAGGGTATGCTGATCTTGGGCGACAGCGGCATCGGAAAGAGTGAGACTGCCATCGAGCTGGTTAAGCGAGGTCACCGTTTGATCGCAGACGATGCCGTTGAGATCAAACGAGTGTCCTCCAAAACACTGGTTGGAACCGCTCCCGCACTGATCCGATATTATATCGAGTTGCGAGGCATCGGTATTGTGGACGTTCGCCGTCTCTTTGGTATGGGTTCGGTCAAGGATACCGAAAAGATCAACATGGTCATCAAGCTGGAGCATTGGAATCCCGAAAAGGTGTATGATCGCTTTGGCTTGGATGAAGAGACCGAGAACATTCTCGGAATCGAAATCCCCGCTCTCACCATTCCCGTTCATCCGGGACGAAATATGGCCGTGGTGTTGGAGATTGCCGCCATGAATAACCGCCAAAAGCGTATGGGCTATAACACGGCGGAGGATTTTAACAAACGTCTGATGGAACAGGAATTTCCGGAAGAACAGTCATTATAAATCATTCATCATAAATTTTGAACACAAAGAAAGGAATCAAACATGAAATTAAGCGTACTTGCCAATCTTTATGGCGCAAAAACTTTGGATGAAACTCTGAAGATCCTGACCGGCCTCGGCGTCCACACGGTGGAGATCGGAGCGGGCGGATATCCCGGAAAGGCACATTGCAATCCCGCAGAGCTGTTGGCTGACAGCAAGAAGCTGGATGAATTTGTGGCTACCTTCCAAAAATATGATGTGGAGATCTGTGCATTGGCCTGCCACGGCAATCCCGTTCATCCCAACCGTGAGATCGCAGCTTCCTATGACCGTGATTTTAAGGATGCCGTTTTGTTGGCAGAAAAGCTGGGCATCGATACCGTGATCACTTTTTCGGGCTGTCCCGGTGACCACGAGAACGCCAAGCTGCCCAACTGGGTCACCTGTGCATGGCCGGACGATTACGTAGAAATTTTGGAATGGCAGTGGAAGGAAAAGCTGATCCCCTATTGGGTAGAAACTGCTGCTTTTGCCAAGGCACACGGTGTGAGCCATATCGCCTTTGAGATGCACCCCGGCTTCTGCGTGTATAACCCCGAAACGCTTTTGAAGCTTCGTGGGGCGGTTGGCGATGTGATTGGCGCAAACTTTGACCCCTCGCACTTGATCTGGCAGGGAATCGATCCCGTTGCAGCCATCCGTGCACTGAAGGGTGCGATTTATCACGTTCATGCGAAAGACACCAAGATCGACAAGTACAACACCGCCGTCAACGGTGTGTTGGATACCAAGCACTATGGCCGTGAGCTGGAGCGCTCTTGGGTATTCCGCACTGTGGGCTACGGAAACAACGAGAGCTACTGGAGAGATCTGGTTTCCAACCTCCGCCTTTGCGGTTATGACAAGGTTCTGTCGATTGAGCACGAGGACAGCGTGATGTCCATTGACGAAGGTCTGCGCAAGGCGGTTACCTTCTTGAAGGATATCGTCATTGAGGAAGAAAAGCCCACCACCATGAGCTGGGCATAATGGTATCAGATGCAAGAAGGGGGACTTTCTCAAAAGAAAGTCCCCCTTCCATTGCTTTTATCCATTCAAACCAATCGCACGGGCAAAGCCCGTGCGATTGGTGTTTACAGACAGTTTGTTTCTTATTTTACACAATCCAGAATCCACTTCACGGACAAGTCAGCCCAAACAGCGGCGTGAGGATTGAAAGCCTCGGCCTTGCCCTCCCATGTCAGCTCATTGCACAGAGAAAGTCCGTGGGGACCCTCGGGAAAGATATGTGCTTCAAAAGGAACCTTTACCTTGGCCATGGCGTCCATCATGAAAATGGCGTTCTCTACCGGTACGGCACCGTCGGTAAAGGTGTGCCAAAGGAATGCGGGAGGTGTGGTGGCATCCACATTTTGTTCAATGGAATATTCCTTGATATCCTCCTCGGTCAGCGTTTCCTTGCCCGCAGCGTGTCTTGCTGTACCTTTATGGGTGAATTCTCCTACGGTGAGGACGGCATAGGACAAGATCATGCCGTCCGGGCGGTTGATGCCTTCGGGTGCACCGTCCTCCACTCCAACGCCTGCCCGAACCGTGGGATGGTTCCAATAGACACCGGTGGAAGCGGCGGCGTGTCCTCCCGCAGAAAAACCGCAGGTGACGATCCGATGGGGGTCTGTATTGGTCTCGGCGGCATGCTCTCGCATCCACTTGACGGCCAGACCGCCCTGAATCGCAGGAACGTGGTTTTTGGCACCCTCACCCACCGAGTAGCGAAGCAGACAGACGTTCATCCCGTTGTCATAGTAAAAACGTGCAATGGGATCGGCTTCACGGGCGGACAGAAAGCGGTAGCCGCCTCCGGGAAAGACCACCACGGCAGGACGTGCCTCTCCGGGCTCTTCATGGATCATCAGCGTCATGGTACTGTCGGTGTATGTGCCAACAGGAAGTACTTGATACATCATGGTCATACCTTCTTTATTCATTTGTTTTCGGGCAATGCCCCTCAAGAGGTATTGTAACACAGGAGAGAAAAAAATGCAAGGAAAATCTGATTTTTTTTCCGATTCTATTGACAGAATCCGGCTTTTTGTTTATAATGGTGAATATCAAGAGCCGCAGTTGCGGCCAAACATCAGTAAGAAGAGTAAGAATACGGGCGTCAAGTGTCTGCGGGACGGGGAGTTGTCTGCGGAACGAAAAGTCGAGAGGCTTGCGGTTGGTATTCTGCATCCCGCTTCATACGGCAACCGAAGAATGGCTCGTTCCTTCTTTCCCGCGCCCTATGCAGTTGAGGAAAGGAGGATTTTTTTATGCAACAAAACAAAAAGCTGTTTTCCAGTATTCGGGCTTTGACCGCAGCGGCCATGCTGACGGCCATGAGCGTGATCATCGGTATTGTTTGTAAGACCGCATTGAATTTTTCCAATGGCTTACTTCGCATCACCTTTGAAAATCTGCCCATTATTCTGTCCGGGATCTTGTTTGGCCCTGTGGTGGGCGGTGTGGTCGGAGCGGCTTCCGATCTGATCAGCTATTTGCTGTCTCCCCAGACCTATCCCCCCAACCTGGTGGTCACGTTAGGGGCATTGTTGGTGGGCGTTACGTCGGGGCTGGTGGCTCGCTTTGCTGTGCGAAAGCAGGGAAGCTTGCAGATCGTCCTGTCGGGAGCGTTGGCTCACGTGGTTGGCTCCATGATCGTCAAAACCATTGGTTTGTTCCAATATTACAGTTGGGCGGTGTTGGTTCGAATTCCCCTGTACTTGGTCATTGCTTCCCTTGAGATCCTGCTGCTTTGCTGGCTCTTCCGCCGTCGGTCCTTCCGTCGGATTATAGAAAAACTTTGAGGTATCCAGATGAATTATCAAGAAGCCATTGAGTATATCCACAGCATCAACTGGTGCTTTTGTAAACCCGGACTGGAGCGGATCTCCGAGCTCTGCCAAAAGCTGGGGCATCCCGAGCGGGATCTGAAATTCATCCACGTGGCGGGCACCAACGGAAAGGGCTCCTTTTGTGCTATGACCGAGTCCATTCTGCGGCAGGCGGGCTATCGGACGGGACTTTATACCTCCCCCTATATCCGCACCTTCCATGAACGGATGCAGGTCAACGGAGAAAATATTTCGGATGAGGAGCTGGCTGAGCTGACCGAGTACGTTCGCCCTGTGGCGGACAGTATGACCGATAAACCCACCGAATTCGAGCTGATCACAGCCATTGCCTTTGAATATTTCCGCAGAAAGCAATGCGACGTGGTGGTATTGGAGGCGGGGCTTGGCGGACGTTTGGATTCCACCAACGTGATCGAGACTCCTCTTTTGTCGGTCATTACGGGGATCGCTCTGGAGCATACGGCAATTTTGGGAGATACCGTGGAGCAGATCGCCGCAGAAAAGGCGGGGATCATCAAGAACGGCGTGCCCGTCCTCTTTGGGGGAGACGATCCGCAGGCAAGAGCTGTCATCGAAGAGACGGCACAATGTAAGGGTTCATCCTTTACGGCCGTGGATCACCGTGCGCTTCGACACGTCCGCGCAGATTTGTGTGGAAGCAGATTTGATTATCGGGATCGAAAGGATGTGTTTATTTCCTTGCTTGGCTTGTATCAGCCCCGCAACGCCGCCACGGTTTTGGAGGGCGTTGAGCTGTTGCGTAGCCAAGGCCTTGCCATTCCTGAGGTTGCCGTGGAGAAGGGACTTCGAAGTGCTTCGTGGCACGGACGCTTTGAACGGGTTTGCGAAAAGCCCCTTGTGATATTTGACGGTGCTCATAATCCCCAAGGAATCGAGCAGGCTGTTCGCAGTATCCGCCACTATTTCGGCGGTAAAAAGGTGTATTTGCTGACCGGTGTTCTTCGGGATAAAGATTATACCGAAATTGCGGCTATGCTTGCTACGGTAGCCGAGCAGGCCTTCACGCTGACACCTCCGTCTCCCAGAGCCCTGCCGGCCGAGGAATATGCCGCTGTTTTGGAACAGGCCGGGATCTCCGCCCGTTCCTTTGACACCATCGAAGCGGCTTATGCCGCCGCCAAGGAATGTGCCAAGAAAACGGGAACCCCCTTAATTTGTCTGGGATCGCTTTACGTTTACGCCTCCCTGTATCCGCTTTTTTGATGTGGTTGATTTTTGTCCGAAAAAAATCAAAAAACGGCTTGACGGGTACGGTCAAATATGGTAAGATAACCCTGTAAAGGCTTTTGCCTTTCATTCAGTTCAGAATTGGAGGAAACAAGATGGAGCCCAAGAAAATTTATTTTGGAAAACACAAGGTCTCTCCCCATTTTCGGATCGTTTATCCCAAGGGAAAGCCGGTAGAGCAGTATTTGGCAGAGGAGCTTTCCAAGAAGATATTTGCTCTGTCCGAGGTCACGGTTCCGGTGGTGGCAGACGAGGACAGCAAGAGAGAACATTTTGAGATTTGCCTTGGTAAGACCAACCGTACTACGATCGTGCCCGATGCCAAGAATACCTATAAGATCACCGTGGGGCGTTATGCGGTGGAGGCGGTCAGCGATACTCTCTTCGGATATGAGGATGTTTTGGCGGCCTTGGCTTCCAAAATGGAGGAAGAGGGTGACGTTCGCTTGGAATTGGGAACGTGCCTGACCGGTGAGGTAACCCATCCTGTTCGCCTGACCAAGGATGACGAGTACAGCTTTTTGTTCCATAACATTTGGGGCTATACCATTGCATGGAATCCTTTGAGCAATCGAGGAGATCTGGCAATGGAAATCTACCGTGAATATATGCCCGATATTATCGGCTTCCAAGAGGTATCCAATCCTCATTATGAACAGGCCGCCAACGTGTTTGCAGGCTTGAAGCAGTTGGGCTACAGTGAGATCCGTTTCCGTCGTTTTGGTTACGGGAATCCCATTTATTTCAATTCCAGAAAGATCTATCCCATTGAGTGCGGCTATCAGAGAGCCCGTCGAGGGGATAAGAATAATATTTGGGCCGTCTTTGCGGATGTAGACAGCGATAAGCCCACCTGTGCCGTGGTCAACTCTCACTTTGCCGCAGACTCCAATGCCAACAGAGACCATGAGCTGGGGAACCAATACCGTGCAGATGATGCACGCTCTATGCTCAAGGCTGTTCGCATGATCCAACAGCATTTCCCCGGTATCCCCGTCATCACCGGTGGTGACTATAACTCCGGTATGAGTTCCGAGGCAATCCGTGTCCTGTTGGAGGGTGACATGGTTAACGTGCGGGATCTGATCCCCCAGGCAACCCCCGTCTCCCCGTTCTTAGCACCTCAATATATTGCCGAAGAGAATCGGTATCAGTATTGTCATCAGCCCGATTTTCGCCCTTGGGAGCAGTGCATTGACTACGTGATGACCTACGGTCCTACCAAGAATACGGTAGATTTCCATGACTACCGTGTGCTCACCGACGATATTTCATTCCTGACCAGTGATCATAAACCCCATATTTTGTACGCTTCCATCCCTGCGTGGGAGGAGCCCGAAGAAAACTGACAAGCACAGCTTGAATCATAAACAATCAAACGGAGGACGTTAAGATGGCAGAGAAGAAGATTATGTGGGGAAACCGTTTTGTTTCCAGATATCGCATTATTTATCCCAAGGGAAAGGCGATCGAGCAATATTTGGCCGAGGAGCTTTCCAAACAGGTATTTGCCTTGACAGGCGACACCTTAAAGGTCTATGCCGACGAGGATAAGGTTTTCGACCGATATGAATTTTGCATCGGACAGACCAACCGTACCGTGGAAATGCCCGATGGCCCCAATTCTTATAAGGTGGTCTTTGGCGACTGTGGAGTGGAAATGGTCAGCAATTCGCCCTTTGGTTATGAAGATGCATTTAAGGCTTTGTTGGAAAAAATGACGGTTGAAGGTGACGTGGAACTCCCGATCGGAACGGTTTTGAGCGGTCCTGTGAGCCATCCCGCCGTCAGAGCCAAGAATGACGAATACAGCTTCCTGTTCCACAACGTTTGGGGCTATACCATCAAGTGGAATCCTTTGAGCAACCGCGCAGAGTTGGCAAAGGAGATCTATCGCTCCTATATGCCCGATATCATCGGAATGCAAGAGGTCTCCGGTCCTCATTATGAGCAAGCGGCCGATCTTTTTGCGATGTTGAAAAAGCTGGGCTATGAGGAGATTCGCTTCCGTCATTTCGGTTACGGCAACCCCATTTATTTCAATTCCAGAAAAGTTTATCCCATTGAGTGCGGCTATCAGAGCGCTCGCATCGGCGGTGACAAGAACCACACTTGGGCTGTCTTTAACAGCTGTACCGAAAATCGTACCGTATTTGCCGTGATCAACTCTCACTTCTGTGCCGACTGTAATTCCGATGACGGAACTCCCGCACGCGGTAACGTTTTCCGTGTGGCAGATGCGGCTCAGTTGGTCAAGACCGTGGAGATGATCCAACAGCGCTACCCCGGCCTTCCTGTGATCACGGGCGGCGACTATAATGCTTTCCCCAATTCCGATCCCATTCAGACCTTGTTTGACGGTAAGATGGTATGGGTACGTGATCTCCTTCCCCAGGCAGAACCTGTTTCTCCCTACCTGTGCCCCAAGTATATTGCCGAAGAGGATCGGTATGCATACAGAGCCGATCTCAAGTATCCCCCCGCAGAACATTCCATTGACTATGTGATGACCTACGGTCCTACCAAGGACAGTGTGGAGTTCAGAGACTACCGAGTGCTGACCGATCTGCTGTCCTTTTTAGCCAGCGACCACAATCCTCATGTTCTGTATGCCGCATTCCCCGGTGATCAGAAATAATGAAAAAACGCCAAAAGCCCCGTTGCAAAACGGGGCTTTTGTGATTGACAAGGCGTTTTCCGTGTGGTACAATAGGGAGGAAAGAACAAGCCGAGGGGGGAGAAAAGAATGAAAAAACAGTTTTGGAAAAGCGTAGGCTGCCTGTTGCTGATGACTACGGTGTTGACTGCTTGCCAATCCGAACAAGAGGCTCCTTCCGAGAGCACCGATCCTGTGGATACCACAACCGAACCTACTGTCACCACCGAGTCTTGCGAAACCACAACACTCGCTGTCGAGCCACAGCCGATGCAGGATTTTGTCGTAGCCAAGAGAGGGGAGGAAAGCCCCTTTGTGATCGTCATTCACGATTCTGCCTTGACCGATTGGAGCAATGCTTTGGCAGAACAGATCGAGCAGAGGATCGGCGTACGGTTGTCCACGGTAGAGGACAGCACGCCCGTGTCCGATCACGAGATCGTTTTGGGATCTGAAACCAGAGAAGCCTTTTTGTTGGCAGAACGTGCATTGCGTTCGGATGAGTATATCATACGTGCCTCGGTGACCGAAGACGGAAAACAACAGATCTGTCTGTTGGCCGATACCGAGCTGGCACGGCTTTGTGCCTACGAGCATTTGATGGCCGCTTTTGCGACCGAGGAGGGCGTGACCGTACCTGCTGATTGTCTCATTCGTAACATCTGCTCCTATGATACCATGACGATCATGCCGGAGGAGATCTCCGCCTTGCGGGATCCCTGTGTGTTGGTGGCCAACGGGGTATACTACGTATACGGTACGGGGTGGAAGGCCTATAAAAACGACACGGGAGATTTGAGAGCCGGTTGGCAATCTCTCGGTACCGTCGTGCAATTTCCGGCCGATTATCGGGATTGCCCGTGGGCACCCGAGGTTCATGCGTACAACGGTGCTTATTATATGTTTACCACCTACCGCTCGCATTTGACAGGGCATCGAGGGTGTACGATCCTGAAAGCGGACACGCCCGAGGGACCGTTTGTTCAGATCGGTGACGGTCATCTGACCCCCTCCGGTTGGGATGCCATTGACGGAACGCTATATATCGATCAAGAGGGACAGCCGTGGATGGTGTTTGTCCACGAATGGACCTCTACCTCCGATGGAATCGGCCGTATGGCTGCGGCTCGGCTTTCCGAGGATCTGACCCACTTTGTGTCTCAGCCTGTGGAGCTGTTCCGTGCGGATGATCCCGCCGGCTACTCCAATCAGGTCACGGACGGATGTTGGCTTTATACCTCGGAGGAGGGCGAGCTGTTTATGCTTTGGTCCAACGGTGACGAATCCGGCTATTGCGTTCGCTTGGCCAAAAGCGACAACGGACAGATTGACGGGACATGTAGCCATTTGGAGGAACGACTCTATACCAAGGGGTTGTTCGGTGTGTATGATGGCGGACACGGGATGCTGTTTACTGCCTTGGACGGCAGGTTGTATCTTGCCATTCATTCGCCAAACCAGGCTACGACCTATCGGTCCGAACGCCCTATCTTTCTTCCTGTCTGTGAGAAGAATGGGGTTTTGACCTTGGATCTCGGCTATCTGTACGCCGACGATTTGTCGTAAATCAATCGAAAAGGCCGCCGAAGATTCGGCGGCCTTTGATTTATTTCAGCTTTTCCAGCTTTGCGGTATTGGCAATCACAATCAGCTTCATATCGGCACCAAGCAGGGTGTCGGGAGAGAGGTTGACCGAAACGTCGGTTCCCGTTTTGACGGCTACGACGTTGATGGAATATTTTTTTCGGAGATTCAGCTCCATCAAGGTTTTGCCAACCCAATCGGGCTTGACGTCCAACTCTACCATGGAGATATCGTGGGATAGCTCGATCATGTCCACAAAGCCCGAGCTGACCAAGTTTTTGGCCAATCTCGTGCCCGATTCGATCTCCGGAAAGACCACCTGATCGGCACCTACGCTTTTGAGAATCTTTTGGTGAAGCTCATTTCCGCATTTCGCAATGACCGTTGGCACGCCTGCTTCCTTGCAGAGCACCGTAGCCATCACGGATGCCTCCAGATTGTTGGCCATGGCAATGATGACCACATCCATCTCGCCAATACCGAGTTGACGAATGGTATCTGCCTTGGTTACGTCGGCACATTTGCAATAGGGGATCTGATGAACGGCGGCTTGCACGTTGTTTTCGTCAATGTCCACAGCCAAAACCTCCGCTCCGCTGTTGACCAGCTCCAGAGCGACGGCTTTTCCGTAGCGTCCCAATCCAAATACGGCATAAGATGTACGCAAACTCATGATAAACTCCTTTTATCCCACGCTGATCTCTTCCGTGGGATCTTCAATCATATTATTTCGGTTCAGGTCGGTTTGAAATGCCACCGCCAACGAAATGGGGCCGATCCGTCCCAAATACATGGTGGCAATGATGATCAGCTTTCCGCAAAGGCCAAGCGAGGGGGTCAATGCCCGCGATAAACCCACGGTTGCCGTTGCGCTGACCGTTTCATAAAGAAGATCCAAAAAGGGGGCAGGGGTACAAGCCGCCAAAAATAGAGTGGAAAACAGCACCACGCAAAAGGACATTCCCGTGACAGCCACCGCCTTTTTGACCGCTTGGTCAGACAGCCGACGGTGGAACAGAGAAGCATAGGGCTTTCCGCCGATGGCCGAGGCTGCTGTGCAGAAAAGCACAACGGCCGTTACGGTCTTGATACCGCCTGCCGTTCCCACGGGAGAACCTCCAATAAACATCAAGAGCAGGGAGACTAAAGCACAGGCCGTAGTCAGACTTTCTTGGGGAATGGTGGCAAAGCCTGCCGTTCGGAGCGTGACAGACTGGAAGCAGGCCATTTGGATCTGTTCCCAAAGAGGGGCGTTTCCCAGTGTAGCGGGATTGTTCCGCTCCAGTACGAACACAAAAACCGCTCCGAAGAAAAGCAGAAAAGCTGTGGAAGAGAGGGCAATTTTGCTGTGTAAGGTCAACCGACGGAAGCAACGAACCCCCTCCTTACCCAAGCGCTTGACGACTCGCAAAAGATCCCACCAAACGATATAGCCAAGGCCTCCCAAAATAATCAGAGCGCAGGTGACAAAATTGATCAGCGGATGTGCGGAATAGGCATAAAGACTGCTCTCACCGATGAGATCCATGCCCGCATTGCAGAAAGCGGATACCGAATGGAAAACCGAGATCCAAATGCCTTTTGCACCGAATTCGGGAACAAAAACAGTCATGCAGATGAGCGTACCCAGCGCCTCCACCAGCAGCGTTCCCACGATTACCTTTTTCAAAAATTGTCCAAGGCCGGTCAAGGTGTTCAGATTGAAAGCATCCTGCAACAAAAAACGCTCCTTCATCCCCATCTTTCGGTGAAGGGCCAGCAGAAAGCCGGACATGACGGTCATAACGCCAAGACCGCCTACCTGAATCAATACCAGGATGACCGCCTGCCCAAAACCGCTCCATGCGGTTGCCGTAGGGAGTGTCACCAGCCCCGTCACACAGGTTGCGGTGGTGGCGGTGAACAGTGCATCAATATAAGAAACAGATGTTCCCGTTGCCGAGCTGACGGGAAGGGTCAGCAGAAAGCTACCAAGCAGGATCATTCCCAAAAATCCAAGCAAAATGACCTGAGTGGTGGAAAGGGATATCAAAGACTTCTTCCGTCGGTTCATGCGTTTCGATCACACCGTCCTTTCTGTTTCATCCAAACGATGGTTGGTTTTTCTATCATATATCAATCTCTTGGCTTTTTTAAGAGGAGTGTGGCAGTTCGGAGAGGGGATGTTCCTTTCGGTATTGCAGAGGGGAAATCCCGTATTCGTCCTTAAAGGCACGGCTGAAGGTGTAGATGGAGGAATAATGCAGAAGCTCTGCAATCTCTGTTATACGCAAGGTGTTTTCCAAAATCAGCAAGCGTGCCGTTTCCAAGCGGCGTTGGCGGTAATAATCGGCCAGCGTACCGGCTGTCGTCTTATGAAAAAGGGATGAGAGATAGCTGTAATTGTAGTTGGTGCTTTCTGCCAGTTCTTCCAACCCCGACATGGTGTAGATGTGGGTATCGATGTAATTCATCAATTGGTAGCAAAGTGCTTCCGAATCGGTTACCGTGGTGCGGGAAGCGGAGGCGGTGTCATACAGAAAGCCGCGAACGGTTCGGATGAGCACGTGATTGAACAGGGAAGATAACAGCGAATGCGAAAAGGCCTCCGTGCTGTCGATCTCTCCGAGGGCTTCTCCCACCAATGAGGCGATCCGTTCGTCCCGAATGACTCTGCTGTGTGCCGATCCGTGCGTCTGCATGATGTGATCCAGCTCCCGGGAAATAGCGTCATCATCGGTGGTAAAGGCAAAAAAGTCGTATTTCAAAGGCTCTTTTTCATCCGAAACAATGGCGTGAAAATCTCCGGGAAAGGACAGATAAATGTCTCCCCGTTTGACAGCCGTACCGATATCGTTGGTATAGACGGTTCCCAAACCGCCCGTCACAATGGTCAACTCAAACAGATTGACGTGGGCGTGTTTCCCCACCACGGTCTGAGCCGTGCAGTACAATCGGCCGATTTGGTAGACGTGGCAGTGCCCAAACACAACCGGCTTGGGCAGATATCGCTTATCCAAATGATAATGGGACGGAAAGCTTGGAAAACGGTATTGGGGAGAAGGTGAGGACATCCGCTCAGCTCCTTTTTTTTTACTGCCTTTATTATACTGCTGCTTTGCCGATTTGTCAAGAAATACTAAAATGTTTTTCAAAATAAAGCCAAAAAACGAAAAAAAACAAAAAAATGCTAAATTATCGCAAAAGTAAGGCTATTTACGAAGCCGATCCAAATGTGTATAATGATGACAGAATCAAAGGGCGCAAGGCGACCCAAACAAATGGAGGACGTTATGAAAACTACCGTTGCCGTGATCGGATGCGGCCGTATTGCCAATTCCGCACATTTTCCCGCATTGACGCAGATGGAAGAGGTTCGCATCAAATATGCCTGCGACCTGATTCTGAGCAAGGCCGAGGCCGCCAAGGAGAAATTCCCCTCCGTGGAGCAAGCCATCACCGATTACCACATGGCACTCAATGATCCCGAGGTGGATGCGGTATTTGTCTTGACCCCCAATTTTGCCCATTATACCGTGACGATGGATGCACTTCGGGTAGGCAAGCACGTCATGTGCGAAAAGCCCATTACCGTCAATTATCAGCTTTCCTGTGAAATGGCCGAGGAGGCCGAGAAGCAGGGAAAGCTTCTCAATATCGGCGTATGCAACCGGTATCATAAATCGGTAGAGCTGTTGGAACAAATGAACCGAGAGGGCAAATTCGGCAACATCTATCACGTATATTGCTCCTTCCGTTCCTTCCGTTCCATTCCCGGACTTGGCGGTGCCTTTACGGATAAGGCACAGTCGGGAGGCGGCGTACTGATCGACTGGGGGATCCATTTTCTCGATCTGATTCTGTACGTGTTGGGCGGAGCCAATCTGAAGACCGTCACCTGCGATACCTACTGCGAGATGGCAAAGGATATGAAGGCTTACCGTTACCGCAGTATGTGGGCAGAGGATACCTCTGATGTGGAGAATGGTGTCAACGACGTATACGACTACGTAACCGGCTATGTCCGTACCGATAAGGCCAGCATTTCTCTCAACGGAGCGTGGGCAGAGAATATCGACGAAAAGGGACAGATGTTTGTGGACTTTTTGGGGGATAAGGGCGGTGTTCGCCTGACCTATGGCAAGCAGTTTGCGTTTTATGACGGGGCAACGCTGGAGACCACGGTGTCTGATCACTAGATTCCCCACATGTATCTTCGTGAGGATCGTGATT
>JAFTRT010000167.1 GCA_017462145.1 Clostridia bacterium | reverse complement strand
CGCTAAGAGAAAGAGACATCTGCGTGATTCTGCTATTCTCAGCGACGCTATGACCGCAAACATCAGAACACTCATTCAGAAATAATCGGAAGCAAAGGAGGATACGAAAAATGGCAAGAATCAAAGGCGCAATGATGACTCGCAAGAGAAGAAATAAAGTACTCAAGGCAGCGAAGGGCTACTGGGGCGCAAAGTCCAAGCACTTCAAGATGGCAAAGCAAGCCGTTCTCAAGAGCGGAAACTATGCATTTGCCGGTAGAAAGCTGAAGAAGAGAGATTTCCGCAGACTGTGGATCGCTCGTATTTCCGCACAGGCAAAGGTCAACGGAATGAACTATTCCACCCTGATGCACGGCTTGAAGCTCTGCGGAATCGACCTGAACCGCAAGATGCTTTCTGAACTGGCAGTATGCGACAAGGAAGCGTTTGCTGCTCTTTGCGAAAAGGCAAAGGCCGCACTGTAATCGAAACTGAAAACCCGGTTTTTTACCGGGTTTTTTTGTGGAAAAGGCAAGGACACCAAAGGAGGCTTTTCATGCGAGAAACCGTTGTTTCCAGACAAAATCCAACCGTTAAGCGCATTTGTGGCTTGAACGAAAAGAAAAACAGACGGGCCGAAGGGTTGTTTCGTTTTGACGGCATCAAGCTGCTCAAAGAGGCGTTGACGGCGAACATCTCGGTGACATACGTGGTGCTTCGGGTGCCCGTGCATCCGGAGATCGAGTCTTTCTTGCAGGAGCAGATTGCTTTGGGGAATCTGTCGGAAGAGGCTCTGTTTCCCGTGTCCGAGTCCGTATTTGATAAAATGACCGAAGAGCACGCACCGGAGGGGATTATTACCGTGGCGGCTCTTCCCACGATGCTTCATCGGGGGGATTCAGCCACGGGTGGATCGTGTCTGCCGTGCAGGGAAGAACCCTTGTTGGTTCTGGAATCCGTGCGGGATCCCGGCAATCTGGGAACCGTGCTCAGAAGTGCGTATGCCTTGGGGCTTGGACGGGTGGTGCTCACCGATGATTGTGCCGACCTGTATCATCCCAAAACGGTACGGGGGGCCATGGGTGCACTCTTTCGTCTGCCTACGGTGACCGTTCCTCAAGAGGAGTTGCCGGCCTATATCCGTTTGCTGTGTGCCGAAGGCCGTCGGCTGTATGCCGCTGCTCTCCACACCAAAGCGGAGACCTTGGGTCGATTTCCTCTTTCTCCCGGTGACGGCTTCGTGATCGGAAACGAGGGCCACGGGCATTCGGCCGAGGTTTTGGAGGCCTGTGGGAGAGCGGCACTCATTCCCATGCGAGAGGGAGCGGAGTCGCTGAATGCGGCGGCCGCCGCCGTCCTTTGCATTTGGGAGACCGTTCGTGCGGCGGACGCATCAGGAGGGAAGATTATATGAAGGACAATCATATCCTGTATTGGCTTTGGTTGGCCGATGCCTGCGGCATTGCCTGTAAGCCTTTTGTTCGCTTGATGGAGCGGTACGACGATCCCTTTGACATTTACCGTTTGGAGGAAGAGGAGATCGAACAGATGGACGGCCTTGGTGCTGTTTTGAAGGAACGGCTGTGCAGAAAATCCTTGGAACGCTCTTATGCGATTCTTCGGGATTGCAAGGCACAGGGAATCGACATCATCTCCTACGGCGACAGCCGATACCCCGATCGTCTGCGCCGGATCGAGGATCCGCCTGTTCTTCTGTATTGCAAAGGAACGATGCCGGATATGAATTCTCACCTGTGTATCGGAATGGTGGGAACCAGAAGCATCAGCGAATACGGAAAGCAAACTGCGTATAAAATATCCTATGAGCTGGCCGCATCCCGTGCGGTGGTGGTCAGCGGAATGGCCAAAGGTGTGGACGGCGTGTGTGCCGCAGGTGCACTGGCGGCAGGAGGTAAGACGGTAGCCGTTTTGGGATGCGGCATTCGTGTGGTTTATCCCAAGGAGCATAAGCGGCTGATGGAGGCAATTGCGGCATCGGGAGCGGTGCTCACCGAATATCCGCCCGATGAGCCGCCCAACAACTATCATTTTCCCAAACGAAATCGGATCATCAGCGGTCTGTGCCAAGGCGTGCTGGTGGTAGAGGGAGATATGAAAAGCGGTGCGTTGATCACGGCGAAAAAAGCGTTGGCTCAAGGAAGAGAGGTCTTTGCATTACCCGGAAAGATCGACGAAAAGAATTCGGAGGGACCCAACGAGCTGATTCAAAACGGAGCGTATCCGGTTTTGTCTTCTTTGGACATCACCGAGCATTATGACTTTTTGTATCACGATGTGATCCGACACCGATCCCTTGCTGCCATGGCCAAGCAGATGCCTCTTTGCGAAGAGACGATAGAACGCTTTGGCGTGTGTATCATGGGGCGGGAATCCGGAAGCAAGAGAACATGGACACAGGAAAGCTCGGCAGTCAAGCCATCCTTGAAAACGCCCGTTTCCGTACCGATATCCGAGAAGCCAAACGCATCGGCGGTGACGGAGGATCGATCCTCTGCGGCCGAGTCTGCTTCTGCTGTGGACGGATCGGCTCACGCTTTGGCCTCCGTGGATGACTTTGCGGCACAGATTTTTGCGCAAATGCCGCTGAACCGTGCGGTGACCCCCGATGCATTGGATGGCGGAGGACGAAGTGTGGCGGAGGTCATGACCGCTCTGACCATGTTGGAGCTGAATGGGCTTGTTACCTCGTTGCCGGGCGGAATGTATCTCCGCAGCTGATCCATTGAAATCAACCGAAACAGAAAGGAATCGTTTATGGCAAATCTTGTCATTGTGGAGTCTCCCTCCAAGGCCTCGACCATCAAGGGATATTTGGGCTCCAATTATAAAGTGATTGCTTCCAAGGGACATGTTCGGGATCTTCCCAAGAGTACCCTTGGTGTCGATATTGAAAACAATTTTGACGCACACTACATCAACATTCGCGGCAAGGGGGATCTCATCAAGGAGATCCGGAAAGAAGCCAAGGCCGCCAATAAGGTTTTTTTGGCAACCGACCCTGACCGAGAGGGAGAGGCTATTTCTTGGCATCTGGCGGCGGCCTTGGGAATTCCCGTGGAAAAAACCATGCGTGTGACCTTTAACGAAATCACCAAGGCGGCGGTCAAGAGTGCCATCAAGGAGCCTCGCCAAATCGACATGAATTTGGTCAACGCACAACAGGCAAGACGGATCTTAGACCGTATCGTTGGTTACAAGCTGTCTCCTCTGCTTTGGAAGAACGTGAGAAGCGGTCTGTCTGCGGGACGGGTACAGTCGGTAGCTACTCGAATGATCGTAGAGCGCGAGGAGGAGATCCGTGCCTTTGTTCCGGCCGAATATTGGACGATCGATGCTTCTCTGAAGACGGCGGAGGGCGAAAAGGAATTTTCGGTTCGCTTTTACGGCGACGAAAAGAAAAAGATCAAGTTGTCCTGCCAGGCCGATGCCGATCGGGTGGTGGAAGCGGTTCGTAATGCACCGTTCCGTGTTCGTTCGGTAAAAAAATCCAAAAAGAAAAAGTTGCCCGCACCGCCCTTTACCACCTCCACCCTGCAACAGGAGGCCGCCCGTAAGCTGGGCTTCCAGTCTCAACGCATCATGCGCATTGCACAGGAGCTGTACGAAGGTGTCAATGTGGGATCGGAAAACGGCGGAACGCAGGGTTTGATTACCTATATGCGTACCGATTCGCTCCGTGTATCTGCGGATGCACAAAATGAGGCAAAAGCTTATATTGCCGAAAAGTACGGTGATGCGTATGCACCCAACCAGCCCCGTGTCTATAAGGCTCGGGCAGGAGCGCAGGATGCCCATGAGGCGATTCGCCCCACACGGGTAGGCATTGAGCCTGCTGCGATCCGTAAGTACGTGACCTTGGATCAGTATAAGCTCTATAAGCTGATTTGGGAGCGTTTTGTGGCAAGCCAAATGGAATCTGCCACCCTGTCCACCGTAACGGCTGACTTTGAGTCGGCAGGCTATTTGTTCCGCACGAGCGGCTACACGGTGGATTTTCAAGGCTATATGGCAGTTTATGAAGAGAGCGAGGAGGAGCGGAGCGGAAGCGACGAGCCTCGTGAGGAGAAAAACCTTCGTTTGCCCAACGTCAAGGAGGGAGATCCGGTGCTGCTTTGCGGCATGAGCCCCGAAAAGCACTTTACGGAGCCTCCTGCTCGGTATAACGATGCATCGTTGATCAAATTTTTGGAGGAAATGGGCATTGGACGCCCCAGCACCTTCGCCACCATCATTACCACCATTTTGGCCAGAAATTACGTGAAACGAGAGGGAAAATCCCTGGTTCCCACGCCTACGGGCGAACTGACCAACCGGATTATGAAGGAGAGCTTTCCCGATATCGTCAATTACCGCTTCACCGCACAGATGGAGCAGGATCTGGATGGCATCGAAGAGGGAAGCCATACCATGGAGTCTGTTCTTGGCGTCTTTTGGAAAGGCTTTGAAAAGGAGTTGAGTGCTGCCGAGGAAAAAATGAAGAGCGAGGTCCGTGAGATCCCCGTGGAAGAGACCGATCTGCTTTGCGATAAGTGCGGAAGCCGTATGATCGTGAAAAACGGACGCTTTGGCAAGTTCGCAGCTTGCCCCAACTATCCCCAGTGCCGCAATACCAAGCCCTTGGTAACGCCTGCGGCTGAAGGGGAAGAGGCAAAGCCCGAAAAGGCAGCCGTGGTGGCCGATTTCAAATGTGAGCAATGCGGTGCGGATATGGTCCAAAGAGTGGGACGGTACGGAACCTTCTTTGCGTGCAGTCGTTTCCCCGAATGTAAATTTACCAAGCAAAAGACCAGAGAGCTGGGTGTGGATTGCCCCAAGTGCGGCTCGGCTATTCTGATCAAAACCGGAAAGAACAGAACCCTGTTTTACAGCTGTGAAAAATATCCGTCCTGCGATTTCTCCTCTTGGGATATGCCCCTCAAGGAGACCTGTCCGCAGTGCGGCGGTATGCTGTTCCGCAAAAAGGGTCAGCCTGTTATGGTATGCCATAACAAGGAGTGCGGCTTTAAGAAGCCCATGGAAGAGGAGACTCGGGAATGAGTGAACGGAATGCAAGCATGACGGTTTTGGGGGCAGGCCTTGCAGGCTGTGAGGCGGCATGGCAGGCGGCAGAGCGAGGCGTTTCGGTTCGTTTGTATGAGATGAAGCCCGTCTCCTATACCCCTGCACACCATTCTCCCGATTTTGCCGAGCTTGTCTGCTCCAACTCTCTTCGTTCGGACAGCCTTGCCAATGCGGTGGGCTTGCTGAAAGAGGAGATGCGCCAAATGGGATCTCTGATCATGGAAGCGGCAGATGCCACCCGTGTACCTGCCGGCTCTGCTTTGGCGGTGGACCGCACCAAGTTTTCTGCTTATATCACCCAAAAGATCCGCAATCATCCGGGCATTGAGGTGATCGAGGCTGAGGCAACCTCGGTTGCAAAGGAGGGAGTGACCGTGATCGCCACGGGTCCCTTGACCTCGGATGCTATGGCAAGCTATATGGAACGGGAGCTGGGATGCTTCGGACTTCACTTTTTTGATGCGGCTGCTCCGATCGTGGATGCGGACAGCATCAATACCGATATTGCCTTTTTTGCTTCCCGCTACGATAAGGGGGATGCGGACTATATCAATTGCCCTATGGACGAGGAACAGTACGAAGCCTTTTGGCAGGCATTGATCTCCGCAGAGGAAGCACCGCTGAAGGAATTTGACCGAGAGGAACAGAAACGGGTCAAGGTTTTTGAGGGCTGCATGCCCGTAGAGGTCATGGCCAGACGGGGAAGAGACACGTTGCGCTTTGGTCCTCTCAAGCCCGTCGGCTTGATCGACAAGCGAGTGGGAAAGCCTTCCTATGCGGTGGTACAGCTCCGAAAGGAAAATCGGGAGGGAAGCATGTATAATTTGGTGGGCTTCCAAACCCATCTGACCTTTCCCGAACAAAGAAGGGTCTTTCGTATGATCCCCGGTTTGGAGCATGCGGAGTTTTTGCGTTACGGTGTGATGCACCGCAATACCTACCTGCAATCTCCCGGTCTGCTCAACGAGCGGTATGCTTTGTTGAACCGCCCCGATGTCTTCTTTGCCGGTCAGATGACGGGCGTAGAGGGGTATGTGGAGTCGGCAGGCTCCGGTTTGGTGGCCGGAATCAGTGCCGCACGCCGTGCTTTGGGCTTGGAGGAGATTTCCTCCCACAAAAATACTATTTTGGGCGCCATGGCGCACTATGTGGCGGAGGGAAGCGTTTCTTCCTTTGTGCCCATGAATGCTAATTTTGGAATTATTGAGCCTCTGGGCGTTCGTGTGAAAGGTGGAAAAAGTGCTAAAAATGAGGCGCTGTCTGCCAGGGCTTTGGAGGAAATCTCCCGTTTGAAGGAGCAATTAAAATGAAACGGATTATTTTGGATATGATGGGCGGAGATCTGTCTCCTGCTGAAACGGTCAAAGGCGTATGCCTTGCCGCACAGGAGCTGGAGCCTGCCCACTATCTGCTGGTTGGCGATCGAGAAGCCATTCTTCGGGCGGCTCGGGAAGAGTCGCTTTCCTTGGATGGCATGGAATTGGTGGATGCTCCGTCTGTGGTTACCATGGAGGATGATGCACAGTGCGTCATCCGATCCAAGGCGGATTCCTCCATGGCCATTGGCCTTCGGATGTTGGCCGATGGCAGGGGAGATGCATTTGTCAGCACAGGAAATACGGGTGCTCTCTTTACCGGTGCCAATTTGTTGGTGCGAAAGGTCAAAGGCATCCGTCGTCCTGCCATCGCCGCCCTGCTTCCCATGCAGCCTCCTGTGCTATTGGTGGATTCGGGGGCGAACATTCAAGTGACACCCGAATATCTGGAGCAGTTTGCTGTGATGGGAACGGTGTATATGAAGCGAATGTTTTCTCTGTCTTCTCCTCGGGTTGGACTTTTGAACAACGGCTCGGAAGAGCAAAAGGGAACCCGTTTGCAACAGGAGACCTACCGGTTGCTGTCTGAAAATCCATCCTTGAATTTTGTGGGCAACGTAGAGGGGAATCGTGTCATGCAAAACGCTTGCGACGTGTTGGTGGCCGATGGCTTTACGGGAAATGTTTTTCTGAAGACGATGGAAGGCATGGGAAAGCTGATGCTGGTTACCATGAAGGACATGTTCTATGCAGGTCTGCAAACTAAGTTTGCGGCGTTGCTGTGCCGAAAGCAGATCGGTTCGATCAAAAAGAAGTTTGATGCAAGAGAGTTTGGGGGCGCACCGATCTTAGGCGTGTCCAAGCCTGTCATCAAGGCACACGGCTCTTCGGATGCCAAGGCCTTCAAAAACGCCATTCGCCAGGCCATGCTTTGTGCAGATCTTTCGGTGACCGAGGAGATCTCGGCGCAGGCACAGGAATGGAAGGCGTGGAAAAAGGAAATGGCCTCAAGGGAACAAGCATCGGAGACTATATTTGTAAAAAACGACGATAAAAAAAGGGAGAAAGAATAGATCATGCAAGCTTTTTGTCCTGAACCGTTGGAAGAAACGATTGGATATCACTTTCAAAACCGAGAGCTTTTGAAAGAGGCTCTGACCCATTCCTCCTATGCCAACGAGTCTAAAACCAAGAAGCAGCGAGTGGTTTGCAATGAGCGGTTGGAGTTTTTGGGAGATACCGTTCTTTCTTTGGTGGTCAGTGAGTTCTTGTTTCGGGAGTATCCTGATCTTCCGGAGGGGATTTTGACTAAAAAGCGAGCCGCTTTGGTACAGTCTCAAGCGCTGGCCTCTTATGCCAGATCAGTTGGCTTGGGAGAGTATCTTTTGCTGGGAAACGGGGAGGAACGCAATTGCGGACGAGAACGGCAATCCACCTTGGAAAATGCCTTTGAGGCATTGTTGGCGGCCATCTATCTGGATGCAGGGGCCGGAGAGTGCGGACATCAAACGGTTTGTGCCTTTTTGCTTCCCATTATCCAAAAGGAATTGGCTGATGATTTTCATTCCTCTCACGTGGATTCCAAAACCGAGCTGCAACAGCTGATCCAACAGGCAGAGGGCGATTTTTTGGAGTATGAGGTGGTTTGCGAAAGCGGCCCCGACCATGATAAGGAGTTTGAGGTGGCCGCAAAGCTGAATTCCAACGTAATCGGTTTGGGAAAAGGGCACTCGAAACGGGAGGCGGAGCAAAATGCGGCGATGGAAGCGCTGCGCCTGTTTGGGGAGATCCATTAAATTTGTAAAAAAGAAAACAATATTTTTTTGTCTTCTCTTTATCTTAAAATAACAATCAATTAAAAAATGTATTTTACATCGTTGTTTTTTCTTGGCGTATAGAGGCAAGCAACATTGAAAAATATGATTTTTGACAAAAACTATTGAAAAAGAACGAATTTTGTGATATGATACATCCTTGAATGGAAACAAAAAGGAGTTTTTTAGATGTTACAGTTGGAGAACGTGTCTTATTCGGTTGCGGATAAGATGATTATAAAAGATGTCAGTGTGACCATTGACGACCGTTTTGTGGCAATTACAGGTCCCAACGGAAGCGGAAAATCTACGTTGGCCAAGCTCATTGCGGGAATTTTGGTTCCCACGTCGGGTAAGATCTATATGGACGGCGAGGATATCACCGAGATGTCCGTGACCGATCGCGCCCGTGCGGGCATCAGCTTTGCTTTTCAGCAACCCGTTCGCTTCAAAGGGATCACCGTAAAAGATCTGATCTCCCTTGCGGCGGGAAAAAACACGGGGGTGACCGAGGCTTGTAAGTTTTTGTCCGAGGTCGGACTTTGTGCAAAGGACTACATCAACCGTGAGGTCAATGCCTCTCTTTCGGGCGGTGAGCTGAAGCGGATTGAGATTGCCATGATCAACGCCAGGGGCACCAAAGTTTCGGTGTTTGACGAGCCGGAGGCCGGAATTGACCTGTGGAGCTTTAATAACATCATTCAAGTGTTTGAACAGATGTATGAGCGTACTCGCGGAAATATTTTGATCATTTCTCATCAAGAACGTATCTTGAATATTGCGGATAAAATATTGGTGCTGGCGGACGGCGAGGTGGTGGAATACGGCGACAAGCAGACGGTATTTCCCAAGCTGATGGATGTGCGCAGCGGGTGCTATTTTACCAAGAAAGCATAAGGAGGAGACCATGGATCAGATTCAAAAAGATTTATTGGAACAGATTGCCGGCTTGCATGAGGTTCCGGAGGGGGCTTATTCTCTTCGGATCAACGGAAGCTTGCATGGAAAAAACTCTTCCGCTAACATTGAGATCGTACAAAAGACGGACAAGCCCGGCATTGATATTTACATTAAACCGGGAACCAAAAACGAAAGCGTTCATATTCCGGTTCTGCTGTCCCAGAGCGGTTTGCGGGAGTTGGTATACAATGATTTCCACATTGGCGAGGATTGCGATGTGACCATCGTGGCCGGTTGCGGGATTCACAACGGCGGCTCGGAGACCTCGGAGCACAGCGGTGTTCACGCATTTTATGTGGCGAAAAATGCAAAAATTAAATATGTGGAGAAACACTACGGTTCCGGTGAAGGAACAGGGGAGAACGTGATGAACCCCACGACTTATGTGGAGCTGGATGAAAACGCCCAGATGGAAATGGAAACAACCCAAATTAAGGGCGTGGATTCTACCAAACGTGTCACCAAAGCGGTTGTGATGAAAAATGCAACGCTAACTGTGAAAGAGAAGATCATGACTCATGGCAAACAGTTTGCTGAAACGGAGTTTGACGTTGATTTGAGCGGAGAAAATTCCGGCACGCACGTAGTGTCTCGATCGGTTGCAAGCGACCGCTCTTCTCAACGATTTGTTTCTCGTATTAAAGGAAATAATCGTTGTTCGGGACACACCGAATGTGATGCCATTATTATGGATCAAGCAACGGTGGAAGCCATTCCGGAGATCTTGGCGGTTCACCCGGATGCTTCTTTGATCCATGAAGCAGCAATCGGAAAAATTGCAGGTGAGCAGATTGTGAAGCTGATGACACTTGGATTGACGGAAAAAGAAGCGGAAGAAGAGATTGTCAGAGGGTTCTTGAGATAAATATGGGTTGCCGGAAGGAGCTTTCCTTGAAGGGAAGCTCCTTTTTTTGTATTGCAAAAAACACCGGCATTGCCGGTGTTTCCCCTGAAAAAAAGACTTTCCTTTTGTGTCATACATTGATCTGAGCAAAGGGGGGCAATAAGCCTTTCTTGGCAGGGAATCGTGGAACCACGGTAGGGGTGGATGAGAAGTTACCTTGCGTTCGGAGCGCCTCATCCGTCAGCCTTCCTACTCCGCTTCGCTCCGCGGCAAGTTTGCTTCGCAAACATTGTGACTACTACTTTTTTGCCGAGGACGGCGAATTTCAAGTGATTACCCGATCTGTGGTGGTGGGGGACGCTGCAAGCGGCGGATGACTCAATAAACTGTTTGGCTTCGCGTGTGAAATGCCCACGGGCTTGTGCAAGCCAACAGTACGGGTGGTGGTCGTGATTGGTTATGCCAAACGGAAGCCTTCATTCAAAGATGACGAAAGGCGTGAGCGTATATGAGGTGGATCAAAACGACTGAATTGATGACAGCATCGGTAACGATCATAAAAGAGACGGATCGGGGAAACAAGCAAACAAGCTGAGCAAGACATTTGGAATAAGAAATAAAATACAAAAATGTAAAAATAAAGAAAAAATAAAAATAAAAGGAAAACAAAGGGAGAAAAAACGCAAAAAGCGGTGAAAAACAGCGAAAAAATCTTTTGCAAAAGGAGACTGTCAAAACGTAGAAAAACAGTGCAAAAAATTGTGCAACCTATCCAAAAAATGAGGTGTAAGGATGGACTGTGAGCAAAAAACCAAAAAATAGGTGAGTTAATTGAATTTACCCATGCTGATTATCAGATCTTCTGCTTGTGTGGTTTGTTGTTAAAATAACCAAAAAATCAAGCAAATGGCGTAAAGATGCGGCTAATTGGGTAAATAAAAATTACCATCCGAAAGAGCGGTTTTGCGGTTTTTGTGAAAGTGACGATTTTGAGAAAAACAGCCTTTTTTGCGGTGGAAAAAGCGAAGAAACGGTGACGGTTTGGTGACTTGACTTTTCCATCTTTATATGATAAAATATGCATGTGATTTTCGATTTCCCTTGACAGTATCAGTGTTACGAGGGGTGGGAGCGGCCGCACTTGCGGTCGCCTTTGAAGTCTTTGTAGTATTTGCGGTGTGCTCCGACGCCTGCCTGCACAAGCTTGTGCTTGCGGTACTTCGGCTCTTCACCCAATGTGCGCAATGGATTTTGCGAGAACCTTCGGGGAAGCAAGAAATACGGCGAAGAGGTCGGCAATCCTTTGGTGCAACACCAAATCCGGCGTACGTGCGTCTCCCGCACGGCCGCCCACAACGGCTCCCTGCGGATGCGGAAGGCCGAAAAAACCGGTAGGAGGAAAAGTAATGAAACCAACAAAATTCCAAAGAGTCACGGCGTTGCTGCTGTCTGTGCTCGTTTTGCTCGGTTGCGGTGCGGTTGCCACGTCGGCTGCCCAGAGCTCTACGGGGACGACGTCCGGTGAGTTGAGTGCGATGCTGAATGCGTTGTCCTACACCGAATATCAGGCAACCTCTGACTTTGCGAACGCAGCCAAGGCGACGGAGAGCATTGTTTTGCTCGGAACCGACGGTACGTATTACGATACCAACGGCAATCCTGTGGCTGTTGACGGCTCGTATGATGCTGAGAACAATGAAACCAAGTCCCTGCCTCTCTATTTTGAGGCGGATGGCGTTTCGGGGCTGTATATCCCCAACTCCGGAAAGGTGGAATGGATCCTCGATTCTGTTGAGACTGCCACCAAGTACAGCTTGGAGATTGACTACTACCCTGTTGTCAATAAGTCTGCTGATATCGAACGTGTGCTGTATGTAAACGGCTCCATCCCGTTTGCTGAGGCTCGTCAGCTTTCTTTGTCGAAGATTTGGAAGAACAACTATCACAGCGGAAGCATTGCCCTGAAGGAAGGGGAGGATGCGCAGGCGTTGATTGATAGCGCAAAGCTGATGAACATTTCTTGCACGCTTCGTTACGATGAGACCAGCGGAGTTTCCTACATTGATTATACAATGCCTGATTACTGGACCGAGATCAACGTCAATCATCTGTCCGATCTGGCACTCCGTTTCTTTAAGACCGACGTAGACAAAAATGAGATCCGCGAAAGCTTGGTACAGTCTCCCTCTTGGTGTACTTACCAGTTTAAGGATTCCAATGGCTTCCTCCAGGAGACCTTTGAGGTGGTTTTGACGCCCGACGAAAACGGCAAAGTTACCTTGGCGCTGGAATCGGTCAATGAGCCTGTTGCCATTTCCGAGATCCGCTTGGTTCCTCATGAGGGATATTTGTCCTACGCAGACTATCGGAGTCAGTACTCCACGTTCCCCGGCGGAAGCGGTGTGATCAAGATGGAGGCTGAATACTATTCCGCTTCCAACACGCAGACCATCTACCCCATCTCCGATACCACCAGTGCTGCTTCCTCCCCCGCTGCTACCGACCGTACGGTGCTCAACACCATCGGCGGCGAAAAGTGGCAGAATGCCGGCCAGTGGGTGGAATACAGATTTCAGGTCGCTCAGTCCGGTAATTATGCAATTGCCACTCGCTTCAAACAGAGCGTGCTGGATGGTATGTATGCTTCCAGAGCACTGTACCTGTACAGCGACGGACTCAGTGAAGGTTCCAGAGGCTACTACAACGGTATTCCTTTTGAAGAGGCATCTCGCTTGAAATTTAACTACTCTTCGGATTGGCAGTCCGGCTATCTGACGGACGGTGTCAACCAGTTTGAGTTCTATTTCGAAGCAGGTGTTGTTTATACCATGCGCTTGGAAGTAACTCTTGGCAGCATGGGTACGTTGGTGGGACGTGTTCAGAATGCGCTGGAATCCATCAACGCTGACTATCTGAACATTTTGAAGCTGACCGGTCCCGATCCCGATGAATATCGTGACTACGGCTTCTCCAGAATCATGCCCAACACCATGACCGACATGATCCTGCAGGCGATCGAGCTGAACGAGATCGCAAGATTGTTGGCAGAAGAAGCCAACGTAAAGAGCTCCATGACCGCAACGCTGGAAAAGATCGCACGCTGCTTGGATGAAATGGGCCGTGACGATGATGCGGTTGCAAAGAATTTGGAGCAATTGAAGACGCATATCGGTTCTCTCGGTACTTGGTTGAGCGATGCAAAGACCCAGCCTTTGGCTTTGGACTATATTTGCGTTCAGCCCACGGATGAGGCGCTTCCCAAGGGAGAAGCAGGTTTCTTTGAAGGAATCTGGTTTGAGATCAAGGGATTCTTCTACAGCTTCTTTAGAAAGTATGACCGCATGGGCGCAATGCAGGAGATCGATGAGGATGAGACCATCGAGGTATGGTTGGCATACGGCCGTGACCAGGCACAGGTTATCCGAAGCTTGATCAACGATGACTTCTCCTCGAACACTGCCATTGGCGGTGCTCCCGTCAACCTGAAGCTGGTTGCGGGCTCTACGCTGCTGCCCTCAATCCTGTCCGGTATGGGCCCCGATGTCTTCATCGGTTTGGGACAGGGAGACGTTATCAACTACGCAATCCGCGGTGCCTTGATTCCCATCGAGGAGCTGGAGGGTTACGGTGAGATACGTCAGGAATTCAACGATGCTGCGATGATCGCTCTGGAGATTGAGGATTCCGCAGGCGTGATGCATAGCTACGGTCTCCCCGAGACGCAGGCCTTCAACATGATGTTTGTGCGTGAGGATATTTTGGCAGAGCTTGGTCTGGATATCCCCGAAACTTGGGATGACGTAAAGGCTGCAATCCCCGTTTTGCAGGCGAATAACATGCAGATCGGTATGCACAACGACGTGAACATCTTCTTGTACCAGATGGACGGTGAGCTCTTTGCCGATGGCGGTATGAGAATTAACTTGGATTCCAATGTGGCGTTGGAAGCCTTTGATACCATGTGCGGTATGTTTACCGAAAACTCTTTCCCCTATAAGTACGACTTTGCAAACCGTTTCAGAACGGGTGAAATGCCCATCGGCTTTGCCGCTTATGCGGGAACCTACAACCAGCTCAAGGTATTTGCAACCGAGATTGAAGGTTTGTGGAATTTCTATCCCATGCCCGGTTACCGGGATGAGATGACGGGCGAGTTGAACCGTGTGTCGGTATCCACCGTTTCCGCAATCGTTATGATCAACTCGTGCAAGAACATTGAGACCTCTTGGAACTTCATGAAGTGGCACGCAGGTGACGAGTGTCAGGTGGACTATTCCAACGAGATGGTTGCCATTTTGGGTCCCTCTGCAAAGCACTCCACTGCGAACATTTTGGCTTTGGAAAGCTTGCCTTGGACCAATGAGGAATATTTGAGCCTGGCAGAGCAGTTCAATAGCTTGGCTGCAATCCCCAACTATCCCGGCCGTTATATCATCGACCGTTATACCAAGTTTGCATTCCTGGCAGCGTATGATGACAATGCCAACCCCATTACCGAGTTGCTGAGCTACATTGATATCATCAACGAGGAAATTACCCGTAAGCGTTCCGAGTTTGATCTGGAGACGCTGGAGCCCGGCCAAACTCTTGCGCAGAAGCGCATGAAGCAGGCTGTGGAGGCTTTGGATGCTGCAAAAGAAAACTCTTCCTATAAGAGTGAATACGAAACAGTTTATAAGAATGCGATCAAGCTGATCATGGGTGTGGAAAATGACGTTAAGGATGATTATCAGACGGACGATTATGCATCTTTGAGAGCTCTCGCTAACGATCTGGAAAAACTGAACAGCACGCTGTTTGCCGAAGCGGTCGAGGATATGAGACAGGCCGCCGATGCGTTGCAGTCCTACGAAGCATATCAGTGATCCGTCAAATTCAGATAAGGAGAGAAAAAGTTCATGTCAACTAAAACGGCACAAAAAACAGCTGTTGCGAGAAAAGATATGACCAGATGGCAGTGGACTTGGAAGGAGATCAAGCGCAATAAGGTTGCCTACCTGATGGTGGCACCGTATATGCTGATCTTCTCCTGCTTCACCGTTCTTCCCGTTGTCCTTTCCATCGTTCTCAGCTTTACGGATTTTAACCTGCTGGAGCTGCCGAATTTCGTTTGGTTCGATAATTACATCCGACTGTTCTTGGATGACGATATTTTCATTACGGCGGCGAAAAACACTTTGATCTTTGCGGCAATCGTAGGACCTGTATCTTATTTCATGTCCTTGTTGATCGCATGGTTCATCAACGAGCTTCCTCCCAAGATCAGAGCGGTTGTAACCCTGATTTTCTACGCACCCTCCATTTCCGGTTCGGTGTACTTGGTTTGGACGACCCTGTTCTCCAGTGACTCCTACGGATGGGCCAATGCGTGGTTGATGAAACTCGGTATCATTTCCAAAGAAATTGCATGGTTTGAGGATGCAGATTACGTCATGCCTCTGTGTATCGTGGTTGCTCTCTGGACCTCCCTTGGTACGGCGTTCCTCGCCTTTATCGCAGGTCTGCAGGGTATTGATAAGGCACAGTTTGAGGCAGGCGCCGTGGACGGCATCCGCAACCGTTGGCAGGAGCTGTGGTACATCATCCTGCCGAACATGAAGCCTCAGCTGATGTTCGGTGCAGTCATGTCCATCACCCAGTCTTTCGGTTTCGGTGCGGTTGTTACGGCACTTTGCGGATTCCCCTCTGTCGATTACGCCGCTCACACCATCGTCCACCATTTGGAGGACTACGGCGGACAGCGTTTTGAGATCGGTTATTCCTCAACCATTGCTGTGATTCTGTTTGTGGTCATGTTGGGCGCCAACGGACTGGTAAAGAAAATTCTGTCAAAAGTGGGGGCGTCGTGATATGGCAAAGAAATTAAGAACAAGAAATCATAAAGTCGTCCTCGCTCGTTCCAGAGGAGGCGATGCAGGCATCACCTTTGTGTTGGTGTTGCTGGGAGCTTTCATGTTCCTCCCGATGTACTATGTGGTGATTCAGTCACTCAAGCCTTTGGATGAGCTGTGGATGTTCCCCCCTCGCTTTTATGTGGCAAATCCCACCTTTAAGAACTTCAAGGATCTGTTTGCTCTGATGAGCAACAACCTGGTTCCGTTCTCCCGTTACGTATTCAATACGGCCTTTACTTCGGTCTCAGGTACGGTTGGAAACCTGTTCTTCTCCTCTTTGGCGGCATACGCTATGGCAAAGATCAAGTTCCCCGGCGGTAAGATGATGTTTAAGACCGTTCAGACCTCTCTGATGTTCCACCAGACGGTTACTGCCATCTGTTGCTTCATCTTGATGAGCGCTTTGAATATGATCGATACGTACTGGGCGATCATCGTCCCCGCTTGGGGTACGTCCTTGGGTCTGTACCTGATGAAGCAGTTCATGGAGACCAACGTAACCGATGCGGTACTGGAAAGTGCCCGTTTGGACGGTGCAAGCGAGCTTCGCACCTTCTGGATCATTGTTATGCCCATGGTTAAGCCCGGATGGCTGACCTTGATCGTGTACTCCTTCAAGGATCTGTGGAACGCAGGTGCATCCAACTACATCCATTCCGAACAGTTGAAATCCTTGAACTACGCAATCTCGCAGATCACTGCGGGTGGTATCAAGCGTGCAGGCGCCAGTGCTGCCGCAACGGTATTCATGATGATGGTACCGATTCTCGTATTCGTGATCAGCCAATCGAACATCATCGAAACGATGGGTTCCAGTGGTATGAAAGACTAAAACAGGAGGAGAGCATGAAAAAACTGACATCTATTATATGTCTTGCATTTGCGGTTTTGATGGCATTGGCTCTTCCTGTCGGTGCTGCATCTGCTTATCAGACATATACCTACTCCATCAACGGTACGCCCATGAACTCTCCCGATGCGTACAACGCTTCCACTGTGGTGGATTCCATTTTCATGGGATTGACCGACGAGGCGAAGGTCGCAAAGGCCTACGGAGATGCGTGGAACGACTTTGATGAAGAGCAGAGAGCGGAACGGGTAACCGAGCTTTCCTCTCCTGCCGATATCGAGGTAGATGAAAATAACAACATCTATCTTGCTGATACCAAGAACAACCGAATCGTGGTTTTGGACCAGTATTATCAGTTGAAGCTGATCATCGAGACCTTTATCAATGACGTTGGTGTTCCGGACTCCTTGAATGCACCCAAGGGTGTGTTCATCACCAAGAGCAAAATTGAAAACGGTCAAGTCATTCCCGGTCGTATCTTTGTTTGCGATACCGGAAACAGCCGTATCATCACCTTCAACCTGGACGGTTCCTTTGAGAGCCGCATCGACCAGCCCCGCTCCTCTTTGATCGAGGTTGGTGCTTCCTACCAGCCCGTGGCAGTTGCCGTGGACCAGTACGACAGATTATATGTGATTTCCTCTACGGCGAACCAGGGTGTTATGGTCATGACCGACGAGGGTGAATTCACCGGTTATATCGGTGCACAGAAGGTTGTGATCGGTGCGTGGGATCGAATTTGGAGACGCTTCCAAACCGACGAACAGCGTGCGGCAAGCGCAACCTTTACTCCCACAGAGTTCAACAACATTACCTTGACAGGTGATTTCATTTACGTAACCACCTCCACCATTGAAGATGATGACGTTCAGTCTTCCATCACTTCGAGATCGAAGAGCGGTGACTTTGCTCCCGTTAAGATGCTGAACGCCGCCGGCTCGGAGATCATGAGAAGAAACGGCTTCTATCCTCCCTCCGGTGAGATCTTCTTGTCGAAGAACAACAATGCCGATGAGATCTACGGTGTTTCCAAGGTCGTTGACGTTGCCGTCGGACCCGAAAACACTTGGTCCATCATCGACCAAAAACGAAGCAAGGTCTTCACCTACGACTACGATGGAAACCTGCTCTTCGCATTCGGTGATTTCGGACAGCAGTTGGGTATGATCACCCAAAACGGTCTGGCCGGTATTACTTACCAAGAGGACAAGATGATCCTTTTGGACTCGGTAGCAGAATCCTTTACCGTTTATGAGAGAACGCCCTACGGTAACATTCTGATCAGCGCATTGCAACATCAGAATGAGCGCCGCTACGACCTCTCCATGGAGGACTGGACCGAGATCCTGAAGAGAAATACCAACTTTGATACGGCATATATCGGAATCGGTAACGCTCTGTATCGAAACGGGCAGTATGAAGCCGCCATCGAGTATTTCCAGGCCGCTTATGACACTGCGAACTACTCATTGGCATACAAGGAGTTGAGAAAAGATTGGATTTCCAAGTTCCTCATTCTCATTCCCATCGGTGTGATCGCTATCTGCTTTGCTTGCGTGAAATTCTTGGGCTACGCCAAGAAGGTCAACAAGAAGGTCTCTGTTACCAAGGGTAAGAAGACCTATTGGCAGGAGCTGATCTATGTCTTCCATTTGATGTTCCATCCCTTTGATGCGTTCTGGGATCTGAAGCATGAAAAACGAGGCTCTGTCAGAGCGGGTGTGACCATTTTGGGTCTGACCATCCTCGCCTTCTACTACAAGGAGATCGGCTCGGGTTATGTGATGAATCCCCAGGAGGTCTATTCCACCATTGTTGATGTGCTCTTGAGCGTATGCGTACCGCTTGCCCTCTTTATCATCTCCAACTGGTGCCTGACTACGCTCTTTGAGGGTGAAGGAAGCTTCAAGGATATTTTCATTGCTTGTACCTATTCCTTGTTGCCGATTGTTCTCATCTATATTCCCGTTACCATCGCTTCCAACTTTGTGGTTGCGACTGAAGTGGATATCTTGAACCTG
>JAFTRT010000012.1 GCA_017462145.1 Clostridia bacterium | reverse complement strand
CTTCAAATAGCGGTAATAATGGCGGGTCACCGTGCCATGAGCGGCCTCGTACTCGTAGTTTCCGTCGGGGGATACCAATACGGAGGTCATCATAGCCAAAGAGCCGAAAGCAGTGGAGACCATATCGGACATCACGTCACCGTCGTAGTTCTTGCACGCCCAGATGTAGCCGCCTTCGCTGCGGATTACACGAGCGACCGCATCGTCAATGAGGGTGTAGAAATAGGTGATTCCCAGCTCATCAAACTTGGCTTTATACTCACGGTCAAAGATGTCCTGGAAGGTGAGCTTGAAGGTCTGGTCGTACTTTTTGGAAATGGTGTCCTTGGTGGCAAACCAAAGATCCTGCTTGGTATCAATGGCATATTGGAAGCAGGAGCGAGCGAAAGACTCTATGGAGGAATCCTTGGTGTACTGCCCCTGGAGCACACCTCAGCACTCAAAATCGTAGATGGTTTCACGGAACTCGCTTCCGTCAGCACCGGTAAAGAGCAGCTCGGCCTTTCCGGGACCCTCGATGCGATACTCGGTAGCCTTGTAAACGTCGCCGTAAGCATGACGAGCAATGGTAATGGGCTTTTTCCAATTGCGCACTGCAGGCTTGATGGAGTCAATGAGAATGGGAGCACGGAATACGGTTCCGTCCAAAATAGCACGAATGGTTCCGTTGGGGCTCTTCCACATCTCGGACAGATTGTACTCCTCCACTCTTTGCTTATTGGGCGTAATGGTGGCGCACTTGACGGCAACGCCGTATTTCTTGGTGGCGTTTGCGCTGTCGATGGTGACTTGGTCCTTGGTCTTTTCTCTTTCGGGAAGTCCCAAGTCGTAGTACTCTGTGTTCAGATCCACAAAGGGGAGCACCAGCTCGTCCTTGATCCTCATCCACAAAATACGGGTCATCTCGTCGCCGTCCATTTCCACGAGCGGCGTCGTCATTTTGATTTTTTTCATGTTCAATACCTCCGAACAGTTTGAAAATAATATCAATGAAACCCTTACAAAGGGGATCATGCAGATGGAACAACCTCCACAATGCTATGGATGTTGACTCGATCAATTGACACATAGGCACGTCCGTTTTGATAAACGAAAGGCAGGGAGCGTCCCTCGGGCTGTAGGATCAGTTGATCGGGCTTTTCGGGCAAGGCAATGGACAGCTCAATGTCCAAAGCTGGCGGAATATAATCATCCGTGGCGCAGGTGGGATTGGCGTGGTTGCCTCCCCCATTGACCAGTTGGAGCATCAAGCGGCCGTCCTTGTTCAGACAAACCACCTCAAGGATGCCGTAAACCGATTCGATCCGTGCGAGCGGTTCATAAAGCTTCTCGGTTGCAAGGCGGATCAGGGAGCGATGGAGATACTGTGTTCCGCTCAGATACTGGGAACCCAAGTCAAATCCAATGGCGGTGATACTGCCTGCTCCGTAGGGAATCTCTGCGGCAAGAGGTGTGCCGGCAGCTCGTGCATGGTCGGAGAAGAAAGCGAACTGCTTCCCCTTCTCGGCTACAATCTCGCAGGGAGAGAACAGAGAGCCAAAGGCCTTTCCGTCCACGGTGAAGGCGTAGGTGCGATATTGCGCTGCGGCAGTCGTACCGTGGCCGTTGTCTCCGCCGTTGTCATACGCTTTTTCGCCCACGCCAAAGAATTCGTCATGCGCTACTACCTCAAAGGGAGCACCTGCTTCGGCAAACATACGGCAGGTATTTTTGCCGATCAAAACCAGTTTGCCGCCGCAGTTGGCGTAATCCAACAGCAACGTCACCGTCTCGGGTGCCAGACCGTAAGACAGCTCCGGAATCACGATCATGGAATAAAGATCGCAATTTTTCTTCAGCGTATGCTCACAGATGATCTCCAAGGAGTGTCCCACATCGCAGAGCAAGGCAGTCATGCCCATGACCTTCTCATAACCCGTTCGGGAATAGAGATACTTCGATTCCTTCTTTCGATCATCGGTCGAAAGGAGAAGAGCGGCTTGATGGACGGGCGTTCCTCGGAAGCAGTAGGCTTGACGCTCCCGCATGAAGTCCGCCAACGGAACCAGCTCTCGCAGTTCGGACAGATTGGGGGAGCCGTCTTTATACTGCGTAATATAATTTTGATAAGCACCGCCCAAGGAAATGACAGCTGCGGCCTCCTGCAAAATCTGATTGGGATGCTTTGGCATACAAGCGGCACGGGTTCCTGCTTTCATCCGGAAGTTCCAAGACATCAGATCCCAAGGGAATTCCTGCTGGGCTAGGGCACGTGCTGCATAACGGGCAGAGTGGAAGGAGTTTTCGGGATTCAGATCTCCCGACAAAAAGTCTACGTTGGCGCAAATCGGCTCCGGCATGTGGTCGCTGAAAGCCCAGTTGGAGGCGATCTGAAAGTCGGGATAGCGCAAGTGGACTTGATCCACGTAATAGCGCAGATAGCGGCGAAACAGCTCACGGTGATATTCCCGATACTCCTGATAGTAAGGATCCTCTGGGGTGGCAGGCAGTTTTCCGCCAAGGTCGATCCCCGGTGCCTTTTCAAAGGCGGCAAGGGATTCGGGGCGAAAATCGGTTTTGGTGGACCAACACTCACCGTCCACCCAAACGCCATCTACGCCGTACACCCCTGCCAGCTCGCAGAGCTGAGGAATGAGGATATCATCTGCGTAAGTGCCGTCGGTACGGGTGGCGTCGGTCAAGGTTCCGTCTGCTCTCATGGCCGCCTGCTCGGGATGCTCTTTACAGTATTTGATGTCATAGACACCCGAATAGTGCATATAAAGCGCAACGTTTTCCTCACGGGTCACACGGCGCCAAAGGGCCAACGTATCCTGCGCAAATTCGGGCATGGCGTTTCCGATCTTGGAGGGATAGGATGCCCAGCCCGGGTGTCCTTTGCAATCAATCTGAATAAAATCAGGCTTCAGGAGGCGGCAGATCTCACGGATCTCTTCTTCCCGCAACGTTTTGCCCTGTATTCCGTCTTTGGGTTGGGCGTGATAATCAAAATGCAAGCCAAAAAAGCTGTCTTTCCTACGCTTCATATTCATTCCTCCGTAATTGACATTCAGTTTGAATGACATCGGCAATGGCACGCCCAAGGTAGGAGCGGCCGTCCTCATTATAGTGATAACTGTCGGTTTTCCAAGCATGTTTCTCCTCCAACAGCTTATAGGCATCAAAGCAGGGAAGGGACAACTCATCGGCAATGGCTCGAACCTCTTGGTTGTAGGCCAAAACCAAATCGTTTTTTTCTTTGATCTCTAAACGATCCTGTGCCGTAATGGGGGTATCGTGATCGGCCCCACTGCTCGGATTGATGGCAATGGGGGTGGAGAGACCCAAGATCCATACAGCATTAGGAATTTGTTCCCGCAAAGTATTCAAGGCAGTGCGATAGTTGCAGGCGTATTCCTTGGGGGATTGACCGTGCGTATGGAGGCCGTTGTTAAAATAGACCGCTTCGTAGGCATATCCCTCTTGCTTGCACAGCAGATCAATCTCTGCTACGTAGTAGGGATCATCCACTCCCTTGGAGGTGGCGATGGCCGTCATGGCCAAATGGTCGGGAAGTGCTTTGGAGACGAAGGATTTTGCTCCCCAAATAATCGAATCCCCGACCAGCAGAATTCGTTTGGTGTCCCGATCGGCTTTTTCACGCCAACAATTGGTCCATTCAATGGATTCGTTTGCCATGATCTATCTCCTTTCAGCACGTTTTAGATGCACACAGATACCGGCGGTCTGCACTAGAGGAGCAGAGGTTTGAAGTAGGATGCGATAGCTTCCTGCCTGCGGTTGGCTTAAGGTCAGCTTGACTTGGCCTTTTGGGTTGGTGACTCCGTCGGTCACCTTGTGATAAGACAGACCATCAAAGGCAAATAACGTATAAGTGCCTTTGGCTTCTAAGTCGAATTTTACAAAATTAAATGGGTAAATTCCGCCAAAAGAGACGGTCGCTTCTGTTTTTGTACTGTTGTATTCTGTTGTTGCGCCTTGAAGCTGTGACAGCTCCACGTCGCTCATATCCTGGGGAAGCTCCTCGGGAACGTCACAAAAGCGGTAAAGTCCAATGGTACGCAAAATGGGAGCGGCAGAAGCCTCGGTGATCGTCAGCCGAAAGTGAGAATAGCTTCCCTCCGCAAAACGGAGCGCACGCAAATGTCCCACAGAGGTTCCCTCGGCCAACAGAACTGCTTTGTCATCGGTGACGGCTTCTAAACGGAAGCCCGTAATGCGTTCGCCATATTGAATGGCCTCGCCCAAGCAACAGACGTTGACGGTCTGCGCCTTGGGAAGACGAAGATCGATGGTCACCGTTCTTGCCTCCTCTGCGGCGGCATAAAAGAGACGGTCATCCGGTAACACCGCCTTGTCGGGCGAATATGCCTCGGACAGCACCGAGCTGGCCGTGCAGAGGGCATCGGCGGCATAGTTGACTGCTAACATCTGTTGGATGCAACGGTGAGAATCCACGGCGTTTTGCACGTCACGTTCGCAGAGCAGCCCCCGTTTGTCGGGGGGAAAATTCAACAGCATCATGGAGTTGCGTCCAACCGACTCAAACCAAAGGCGATTGAGGGCTGCCACGCTCTTGACGTGTCGATCTTGCTCGGCTTTATAGAACCAGCCCGGTCGGATGGAAACGTCGGTTTCCGACGGAATGAACCGTCCGCACCCGTGGGTACCGGTGTAAAGCAATTTCGGCGTTTCTACGGCCAGATATTGCTCGTCTATCACCGCAAAGTGGGTTTCTCCCGCCTCGCCCCGCTCATTGCCGACCCAACGGAAATCCACGTAGGGGGCGGCTCCCAAAGAGCCGAAAATGGCGGCTTGCGGTTGGTGACGGCGAATGATTGCCGTCCACTCATCCCAACGGTAATGCGTTTTATCACTGCCTGCGCCGTCCCACCAAACCTCATCGATGCGGCCATATCCCGTCATCAGCTCGGTCAGCTGTGCGGCATATTCGTCGCTGTAAGCATCGGTTCCCCACAAAGGAGAATACCGATCCCACGGAGAGAGATACAGTCCCACCAAAATACCGTACTCATGGCAGGCATCGGTGAATTCCCGTACCAGATCTCCCTGACCGTTGCGGTAGGGAGTGTTGCGAATGGAACGCTCCGAATGGGCTGTAGGCCACAGGCAAAAGCCGTCATGATGCTTGGCGGTGAGAATGGCCAAGGTAAAACCGGCCGCTTTGATGCTTCGGATCCATTGACGGACGTCAAGAGAATCGGGGCAAAACAGCTCCAAGGCCTCGGTTCCATCTCCCCATTCCGCACCGGTAAAAGTGTTGATGCCAAAATGGAAAAATGCCTTTTTCAATCCAAAATGAAAGAGCTGTCTTTCGTTGGGCAGAGGGCCAAAGGGGATGGGACCAACCGTTTTCAAAGGGGACTGGCTTTCTTGCATGATGTTTCTCCTGTTTCTTTTTATGTGTTATCCACATTATATCATGGAACGAAGAAAAAGAATATGGAAAAAGAAGTGGATTTTATGTGTTTTTGTTTCGATTTTGGGCATCATGATCGCCCAAATGCTTACATGGCAATGGCGGTTTTGATCTTTTCGTATGCGGTCACCATAAATTCTTCCATGGACATTTCCGCATACTTGTGTTCGGTTCCGTCTTTGCCGGGCTTGTTGGCATAAGAAAGCTCGCTCATCAGAATTCCGTCGTATCCTGTTTTGCGGATGCGCTCCATAATATTGTGCCAATCGGCGATACCGTCGGTGGGCATTAAGTGCAGGTCGTCGTGGAACGTGATCTCATCGCCGCGAACGCCCAGATTGTCGTTGAAATGAGTGTGACAGAGCTTCTCGCCGTACAACGCCAGCATATCTCGGTGCTCGTTGTAGCACATCTCATGACCGGTATCCAGGCAGAAGCCGAGAGACGGCTCGTTCCAAAAGGCCTTCATGATGGCGGCCAAATATTCCTCACCCTCTACGTTTTCAAAGCCCAACGTCACGCCCAGCTTGTTGGCTACCTCGATCACACGGGCATAATTGTCCAAGCCGATCTGGGTGGGGGTATGATCCTTGAACCCGATAAAAGGATGAATGACCATCACGGGAATATCAAAGCGGGCACAATCCTTGACGCACTCAATCAGCTGATTGGTGACGAAATCACCTGCCTCGCCGCCCTCCCAAAGGAATTTTACCTTGTGCTCTCCGCTAAAAGGAGAGTGAATGGATTGTTGAATCAAACCGAGCTGTGCCGCCTTGTTGGCAATGGCCTCAGTCATATCGGGGATCCAACCGGTAAAGAAAGCGTCAAAGCCGACTCGCTTCATGATCTCCATTTGCTCGATGTCGGTCAATGTGCTTCGCATGGTAGCAAGTCCAAGCTGATAGGTTTTCATGTTGCTTCCTCCCATGAATCAAATTATTGGTTGTGTTTCTTGTAGTAGTTCATCAGGCAACCGCACAGGATGATCTCTTTTTCGTCCTCGGTCAAGCCTTTGACGTACAGAATCAAGTCCTCCACCCGTCCGTCTGCACGGATGACCTTGGCGGCAAATTCCTCCTTGCCGGCCAGCAAAGCGGAACGGAGAGCAGGGACGAACACGTAATCTCCCACCTCATAGGAGAACTCGGTTCCTTCTGCCAGCGTAAAGGGCAGAATACCCCAGTTGATGCAGTTGGAGCGATAACGCTTGGTGGCAAATTCGTAGCAAATATTGGCAAAGCCGCCCAATACCTTTTGGCAGGAGGCCGCTTGCTCACGGGCAGAACCGTCACCTGGCTTATTGGCAAAAACACAAGAGCCAAACTGGGTGTCATTCATCAGTTCCTCGGCCTTGCCCACTGCAGAAAGAACACGCATCAGCTCCTCGGGGTTTTCACCCTGCCGTCTGGCCGCCTCGGTGGCCGCCACCGCCTTGGAATTTCCCACGTAATCGGGCACACGGCGGGAGAGGGCAAACTCAGCAAGGCGCAGAGGATTGGAGCGGTAGGAGGAGGTCTCACCGGAGGGAATCAGCTCGTCGGTGGTGGTCACGGGGTCATGAATGACGGCTGCCAGCTTCACCAACAGATGCTCCGACAGGTCATACTGTGCGGGCCAATCGGTGATGTTGGGACCAAGAATCAGCTCGGCTTCGGGCTGTGCTTTTCCAAAGCCGTAATAAACCCGCTTTTCGTAAACCGTCTTGTCGAAATGGTATTCGTGGGGCGTATACTCATAATCCACGTCGGTTGCCGCCGTGATGCGTCCGCCGTTCCGTGCGGTAGCCGCAATGCTGCGGGCATCCATTAGAGCGACACCCGAGAGCTGTCCCTCACCGGGCTTGGAGCCCTCGCGGTTGGGGAAGTTACGGGTGGTATGACGGAGAGACAGCCCGTTGTTGGCGGGTACGTCACCGGCACCGAAGCAAGGGCCGCAGAAAGAGGGCTTGATCACCGCTCCGGCCTGCAACAGGTCAGCGGTAACACCGATCTTGGTCAGCTCCAGAGAAACGGGCACACTGGTGGGGTATACCGAGAGAGAAAAATAGCCATTGCCGGTGCTCTGATCCTTCAAAATGGCAGAAGCTTCGTCAATACTGTCAAACATACCGCCTGCACAGCCTGCAATAATACCCTGATCGGCGTAAACGGCTCCGTCTTTGACCTTGGAACGGAGATCAAAGGTGCACTTGCCGAATTTCTTTTTGGCTTCCGCTTCCACCGTTGCCAGAATTTCCTCGGCGTTCTCCACAAATTCATGGATGGTATAAGCGTTGGAGGGGTGGAAGGGCAGGGCGATCATCGACTCCATCTTGGAGAGATCGATCTCGATCATGGCATCGTAATAAGCGACCTTGCCGGGCTTCAGCTCCTTGTACTCACCGCCTCGGCCGTGTGTCTCGTAGTGACGGCGCACGGTGTCATCCGTCTCCCAAATGGAGGACAGGCAGGTGGTCTCGGTGGTCATCACGTCGATTCCGTTGCGGAAATCGATGGGCAGATTCCGGACGCCGGGACCCACAAATTCCAACACTTTGTTCTTTACAAAGCCGTTCCCGAAGGTTGCGCCCACCAAAGCGATTGCCACGTCATGAGGGCCGATACCCTTCTTCGGTGCGCCCGTCAGATAAACCAATACCACTTCGGGCGTGGGAATGTCATACGTATTCTTCAAAAGCTGCTTGACAAGCTCAGGACCGCCCTCGCCGACGCCCATGGTGCCCAGCGCACCGTAACGAGTATGAGAGTCAGAACCTAAAATCATCTTGCCGCAACCTGCCAGCTCCTCACGGGCGTAGGAGTGGATCACGCTCTGGTTGGCGGGAATGTAGATGCCGCCGTACTTTTTGGCGGCGGAAAGACCAAACACGTGGTCATCCTCGTTGATGGTACCGCCCACTGCGCACAGAGAGTTGTGGCAGTTGGTCAGGGCGTAGGGAACGGGGAACTCCTTCAGTCCGCTGGCACGGGCAGTCTGAATGATTCCCACGTAGGTGATGTCGTGGGAGGTCAACGCATCGAAACGAATGCGCATGGTACTGTCATTCTTGTCGCCGGTGTTGTGAGCGTCCAGAATGGAATATGCAATGGTGTTCTTTCGGGCATCGGCAGGGGAGAGGGGGGCTTGTTCGGCCACCTTGCCGTCCACCAAATAAACGCCGTGAGAGGTCAGCTTCAACATAAAAAAACTCCTTTGTTGCAAGATAAAAATTCACAGTTAACATTATACAACAAAACCTACAAAAAGTCAAGGAAAACAAAGGCATTCGGGCACATTTTTTTAAGGGCAATCTGTCAAAAAAAGAAAAGGGCGAAAAAGAGCTTTTTGATAAAAAATGACAAAAAGCAAAAAAAAATCCAAAAAAACATTGCGAAACGGGGGCAATGGTGATATAATGGTGGCAAAACAGAAAAGGAGACAAAGGATGATAGGACTGGGAACGATTGTCAACGTCCTTGCCGTTGTTTTGGGCGGCGTTTTGGGAATGCTCTTCAAACGGGGCATCAAGGAACGCTTTCGTGAGATTATGGTGCAGGCTTGCGGGCTTGCGGTCATGTTTATCGGCGGTGCAGGAGCGTTGGAAATGATGCTCACCGTAGAGGGGAGTAAGGTCAGCGCAGGTGCCACGATGCTGTTGGTTTTTTCTTTGGCTATCGGCGGCTTGGCGGGAGAAGCACTGAATATTGAAAAAAAGTTGGATTTTGTAGGAGACCGCTTGCGGTCGGCCGTCAAGGCAAAGGGGGATAACCGCTTTGTGGATGGCTTTGTGACGGCTTCATTGGTCACCTGCGTTGGGGCAATGGCGATCGTCGGGCCGATGAATGAAGCGCTGACGGGGGCGCATGAGACTCTGTTTGTTAAATCCATTTTGGACTTTGTGATTCTCATTGTCTTCGGATCGGTCTATGGCTTGGGGGCAGTGTTCTCGGCTGTGGTCATCGGCGTGTATCAAGGAGGAATCACCCTCTTTGCAAAATTCATTTCGGACTATATGACCCCCTCCCTCATTGCCAATATGTCGGGAGTTGGTTCTGTGTTGATTTTTGCGGTTGGACTCAACTTGATTTTTCCCAAAAAGGTGCGGGTTGGAAATCTGCTTCCTGCCTTGCTTGTTCCTGTGTTGTATGAGCTTTTGCTCAAAATTCCGTATGTATCTTCCATTCTCGGATAAATCCAAAAAAAGTGTTGTTTTTTACAAGTAGACGAAAGGAGAATCCATGAAAACGGTAAAACAATATTGCAAGCGTTATTTTATTGATGCCATGGGATCGATGGCGGCAGGTTTGTTCGCCTCTCTGCTCATCGGAACCATCTTCAAGGCGCTGGGAATGATCCCCCATCTGGGAATTTTTGCCCAAATCGGGCAATTTGCCCAAGACATGGCGGGCCCTGCGATGGGTGCGGCTATTGCGTATTCCTTGGGTTCTCATCCACTGGTTGTTTTCTCTTGTGCCACCGTTGGCTATGCCGCCAATAAAATGGGCGGAGCAGGGGGACCTCTTGCTGTTTTCTTCATTGCTATTATAGCGGCTGAAATCGGGATGCTGGTTTCCAAGAAGACCAAGGTGGATATCGTGGTCACTCCGTTTGTCACCATTTTGGTGGGCGGTTTGCTTTCGGTGTTTGCCGCTCCGTGGATTGGTGCCTTTGCAAACCTGATCAAGGATTTTATCGGCTGGGCGGCAGAGCAAACTCCCTTTTTGACCAGCTTGGTGGTTTCTGTTGTTGTGGGCGTTGTGCTGACACTCCCCATTTCCAGTGCGGCTATTTGCGCAGGACTGTCCCTTACAGGCTATGCGGCCGTGACCAATGAAGAAGGGCTTGCCATTGCGGGAGCGGCGGCCGTTGCCGGTTGTTGCGCCCAAATGGTGGGATTTGCCACCGTCAGCTTCCGGGAAAACCGTTGGGGCGGCGTAGTTTCTCAGGGAATCGGAACCAGTATGCTGCAAATGCCCAATATCATTCGCCACCCGCAAATTTGGCTTGCTCCCACGCTGGCCTCTGCCATTACAGGACCTTTGGCGGTCTGTGTGTTTGATCTGCGGATGTACGGAGATGCCATCAATTCGGGCATGGGTACCTGTGGTCTTCTTGGCCCCATCGGTATGATTCTCGGCTGGTTTATGCCCCAGTACGGCTATCCCCATGCGGTCACGCCTCTGAACTGGATCGGTTTGATCTTGGTCTGCTTTGTTTTGCCTGCTGTTCTTTCCTTTCTATTCAATGAGATATTCCGCAAATTGGGCTGGATCAAAGACGGTTACATGAAATTGGACGTATAATATAAATTGAAACATACAAGGGACTTTTCTGCACACACGCAGAGAAGTCCCTTTTTTGCGGCTTGTTCCTTTCGATGATGAAAACAGAACCTTTCAAAAAATGTTTTTTTTGCTCGAATTTTTGAAATTTTTGGGAAAAATTATCATTTTGAACAAAAACAATGGTTTGATTTTAGTCAATTTGCCAAAAAAGAAAAAAATCTTGAAAAGGGCTTGCAAAACGACCAAAAAACATTTATAATATTGACATAATCTATACGATTGCCACTTTGGACTTCCGTCTAACGTGACTGCGGCCAAAAAGCCGCTCGTAAAAGGTACATGCAAAGAGCAGTAAAGGAGATTTTTAGCATGAAAAGAATTGTAACAATGTTCCTTGCGCTGATGATGGTTGCCGGCTGTATGGTGGCTCTGCCCCTGGTTGCCGATGCTGCTGAAACAGCCGTATGGGACGGTGGTATGACCAAGCCTACGGGTTCCGGTCGCAAGGATGATCCCTATATCATCGACTCGGGCTCTGACCTGAAGTGGATCGCAAAGCTGTTGTATTCCGACCAGACCAACGGTATGGAGCGTTTGGGCTATGACGGTGTGTGTTATATGCCTCGCTATTATTCGGATGAGGCCTGCACCACTGTGTTGGCAGCAACTACCAACTACAGCACCAACAAGTACATCAATTATGAGGAACCTCTCTACGCAACCGTCCGTGCAACCACGGATACCAGTGCTGCGGTGAAGAGCGTTGTGCTGGACACCACCAAGACCATGGCGTGGAATGAAAAGGTTTACCTGAAGCAGGTCTGCAACATCGACCTCAACGGCAAGGATCTGGAGCCCATCGGTGACTACTGGTCCGGCGTTACCGGAACCGCCAAGGGTTCTTTCTTCTGCGGCGAGTATGACGGACAGGGCTACACCATTTCCAATGGTAGAATTTACGGACAGTCCAGCAACGGTAACTGGCCTGAGGCTATGTTTGGTAACGTACTGAATACCACCGTTAAGAATTTGACGTTTGACAAGGTAACGACCGGCGGCCGCGGAGGCTACAGCGCAATCGTTGCTGCCCGTACGATGAACAAGGTAGATATTGCGGGTCTGTCCGACGACATGTTTGGTGAGTGTGTATTTGAGAACATCACGATCACAAATACGTGCGTTGTAAACGGCTACTGCGAGAATAACAATGACCGTAAGGACTCTGCTGCAGGTTTGATTGCGATTGCTGATTATGCTGTAATCCGTAACTGCAATGTGGCTGCTACTATCAAGACCACCGGTAAGGCTCAGGTTGTGGGCGGTATCGTAGGAAGAGCAAGTAACGTCGATATTTTCAATTGTACCAGTAATGTTACCATTATCGATGGTGCAAATGATAACACCGGTACTTGGGTTGGCGGCATTGCCGGTCACGCAACTTATTCTACTCACCTTCGTGATTGCACCTCCGGCGCATCTGTTACCGTGAACTCCAACGCATGGGGTGAATTGGTGGGCGGATTGGTTGGTCGTTTGGACTATGCATCTACCATTCGCAACT
>JAFTRT010000166.1 GCA_017462145.1 Clostridia bacterium | reverse complement strand
CGTGGGAACAGAGGAAAGTCCGCACATCATACCACCAATGGGATTGGCAAAGTCTTTGGTAAAGGTACACGCCTCCAAATCGGCTTTCCCCAACCCGTTTGCAGAGGAACGAACGTAAACACCGCAGTTGGCTCCGTTGGAAAATGCACGGCTCACCGCCTCTTTCCTCTCAAGATTGTACGTATGCCGACGAAGATATCCCGTTTCCTCTTCGGGAGGAAGAACGTAGTCTACCATATATTTCAAAAGTCCGTCATAATTGCCGTCGGCACAGAGGCCAAAATCAAACAACTCCAACAAAGAGGCCGGCACATTATATCGAGGACGAGGATACACGTCTCCCTCTGCCATGACCGTAACACCGCAATCTCGGCAAAGACCTGCCAGCATACGGGCAATATCCAATCCGCCGCACAACGGCTTGGGACCTTTCCCCGCATTGGCCCAGCCCGGCCAGTAGGGCGAGCCGTACAACCGTGCCTCGGGAGCGTGGCGGCCTGCCAAAAATACGGTTCAACTCCAAGGTATCCACACCATCCAAATCCCAATGACAAGGTGCCGAACACACGATCACGGGAACGTGAGGAGCCTTTACATCCACCGCCTCACGGATCTCTCGGGCAAGGCTTTTCAGCGATTCTCCTTGCGCTTGCAACCATGCATCCCGATAACGGTTCGGCTTCCCCGCCATCACCGCTTGCTTCAGGTTTTCTCTCGTGACAGGCTCCCCGCAGATACGGCTGATCTCCTGCAGATGTGCCTCACAGGCACAGCAAGGATTGGGGCCGTGGGCGGACATCCGAAAATCGTCGTCCAGCATAATTGCCGATGCTCCCGTTGTTGCAAGCTCGGCCACAAACGAAGCGGCCAAGCGACGGAAGGCCGAATCTGAGGGGCAATGTGTGCCATGGCGTACATTTCCCTCCAAATCCACCAAGGGAGCAAACAGGGAGTTTTGGTCGGAAGAGAGTGCCTTTACTCCCGAAAGTGCCATTCCGTGCCCAATGGTCTCTGCAACCCACAGGGCGGTCTCAAAGCCCTGCTCTTGAAAATAAGCCACGTTCTCCCGCAGGGATGGGATACAATTGCAAAGGTCTCCCGTCTCATAAGAATAGTCCGTTACACACAGAAAAATGCGATCCACTCTCGCTTTCCGCAACAGTTCGGCATACACGGGCCTGCTGTCTGCCGTGACAGCAGTATTCATAACGGGAACAGATATCTTATACATATCGTTTTTCTCCTTTGGTCTTTTGTCTCTTCCGATACTGCAAGGGTGTCATCCCCTTTTTCTTTTGAAACAATCTGCAAAAATAAGGATAGTTGTCAATTCCAACCCGTTCGCAGATCCGATATATCGGAAGATCGCTCTCATGCAAGAGCTTCTCGGCTTCCCGCAAGCGGCAGTCGGTAACGTATTGGTTGACGGTGCAATGAAACTGCTCGTGAAATTGACGATACAGGGTATTTTTGGACAAATGAAATTGATTACACAAGGCAGAGCCCCGCAGATCTTCCTCTAAATGAGAATGGATATAATCCACCAACGCACCAAAGCGATCTCCCTCATCCCGTTGGATCATGTGCTCCAACCAAATATATTTGGTCAGTACCTGAACGATCTGAGCCGCATCCGCTAACGTGGAAGAATCGACAAACAAAACATTCTTGTATGCCTCCCTCAAGGTCTCCCGATCATGGCCAAGGTCGGCAATCTTTTCATAAATATGGGAAAAATGCTCCTCCGAACAAGGCTCGTTGCTGATCTGACCGAAGATCACGTATCCCAAGATCATGCCATCCTTTTGAATGGGAACAGCCGTATCGGTGAGCCCTGCGTGGCAAAGGTGCGTGCAGAGCACCCCACTCTTTTGGCTATCCAACAGCAAACACCGGTCAGAATGAGCACAACGGCGTTTGCCCTCCTCGGTGCTTTGGATTCGGGAGCAAAGTGCCTTTCGTGACGGATCATACCATTGCACCAACAGCCGAAAATCCGTATCTAACACGTCAATACTGATTCCGGTCAAGCGATGGAAATGTCCGATGATCCGATCCAGCTTTTCTACGTTATATTGTAACAGCATACCGACCTCCTTACCGAGTTTCATTTATCATAACATAAAACCAAAGGGCTGTCAAGAGAAAAATCGCTCTTTTTTCTTATATGGGAAAATAGTGCAATTTTTAGAGAAAAGTTCGACTTGTTTTTTTTGCTATCCTATGATATAATAGCTTCATTGCAATTTAGGAGGAACCCTATGACCTATTTGGCTTTGGCTGTAACCATGCTTTTTTTGACGGGACAAAATATTGTCAAGGAGCAATATAATAAAAAATGCAAGGGCGGAACCTACTTCTTTACCTCGGTGTGCGCCCTGTTTGCCATGCTCTTTTTTGCATCGGCTAACCGTGTATGGCACTTGGACCCCGTTTTTTTGTTGCCGGCGGGAGGCTTTGCCTTGAGCTATGCCGTTGCCACCATCGGCTCGCTGTTGGCCATCAAGCACGGAGAGTTGGCCACCACGTCGTTGATCCTGTCCTATTCCCTCCTCATCCCCACCTTCTACGGATTGATCTTTTTAGGAGACGAAGTATCACCCTTTTTGGTCATTGGGCTGATTCTTGTGGCAATCTCCCTGTTTCTGACCAACTATAAAAAGCAGGACAAGCAAGCGGAAAAGAAAAAATTTTCGTGGGTCTGGCTGTTATTTTTGGTCCTCGGCTTTTTGGGCAACGGAATGTGTACAGTGGTGCAAAAAGCCGCTCAAAACACCTACGGAAACGAAAGCATTTATTTGATCATGCTGTTGGCATTAGGTCTGGTGTCAGGCTCTATGCTGATCTTCTCGTTTGCTACCAAGGAACGTGCGTTTCGGGGAGAACCGTTGAAAAAAGGTTGGTATCTGGCGTTGGGCTGTGGCGTGATGAACGGGGCTGTCAATCTGTTGGTTATCTTTCTCAATCCTCGCTTGGCTCCTTCCGTTCTCTATCCTCTGCTGTCTGCGGGTAGTCTGATCTTTGTTTTTCTGTACTCCCGCTTTCTGCTCAAGGAAAAATTCACCCCTATGCAATACGTTGGCTTTTTCGCAGGGGTGGCATCGGTGGTCTTTTTGAATCTCTAACTGCGATCCACCGCTTCACAAAATATCCGCTTCCTAGCGTGTTTTCCCTTTGGGAGAACACGCTATTTTGATATCAAGACAAAAGGGGCGTCCGTTTTGAAGCGTACACGCATGAGATCACGTTTTTTTTCATAAGGATAAAAACACCAAAGGCAAAGGAGGACAGCCATGGCGATCCTATTTACGGCGTTGATCTTGTTGGTGATTCTGGTCAATGGTTGGACCGATGCGCCCAGTGCCATCGCAGGCTGTGTCTCCACCCGTTCCATGTCACCGGAGGGTGCCCTCTGTCTCTCTGCCGTTTGCAATTTTGCAGGAGCGGTAGGCATGGCAATTCTGAGTCCTCGGGTCGCAAAAACCGTGTTCGGCATTGCCGATTTCGGGCAGGATGCAAACCGTGCGCTTGTCTCACTTTGTGCCGCCCTCACCGCCGTCATTCTCTGGGCAACTGCCGCTTGGTTCTTCGGCATCCCCACCAGCGAGACCCACGCTCTGCTGTCGGGGCTGACGGGAGCGGCCTTAGCAACGCAAAAAAGTGTGGCGGCAATCGGATTTGCCCAATGGCGCAGTGTTCTATTTGGATTGTTGGCTTCCACACTTCTCTCCTGCCTTGCGGGATTGGTGCTGTACAGCTTGGTGATCCGACTTCTTTCCTCCTGCGGAAGACGAACGGTTTTGCGGCATTTCATTCACGCACAACGGGTCAGTGCCGCTTGCAGTTCTCTGATGCACGGAGCACAGGATTCACAAAAATTTATGGGTGTCTATCTGTTAGGACTTTCCCTCATGGGACACGGGTCGGGGGAAGAGATGGCCGATCTGCCCATGCCCATCGTCCTTTTATGTGCCTCTGTTATGACCTTAGGCACCTTTTTGGGTGGCTCCCGCATCATCAAAAAAGTGGGATGCGACATGACCTCTTTGGATGCAGTCAGCAGTAGCATTGCTGACTCCGCTTCCTCGGCGACCCTCTCTCTTTGCTCTCTGCTGGGTCTTCCTGCCTCCACCACTCACACCAAATCCTGTGCAATGATGGGCGTTGGTCTGCGAAATCCAAAAGGCAACGATCCTCGGATAGTTGCCGAGCTGTTTGGTGCATGGGTCTTTACCTTTCCTGTCTGTGCCGTTCTGGGCTTTGGTCTGTCCTTTTGCTTTCAATGGCTGATGGCGTTTTGAATCCGAACCGTAGGAGGTGTCTATGGGAAAAGTCAATTATTTTGAGCAGTTAGAAGCCATGTCCCGATTGATGTTGGAGGGAGTGAAGGCTGTAGACAAAAAGGAACCGCTCCCCCTCGGCGAGGGAGAGCGATTGCTTTGCTCCTGCGAACTGGCACTGTTTTCGGATTTTTTACCTCCCTTGGAGCGACACAGTATTGCCATGATGGCACACGCACTTCTCTTGATTCTGCGGGAAGCAGAGCTGCTTCGCTCCGTCGTCACGCCTCAAGGTCTACGAGGCCAAGCCAAGGAAGAATATGAGCAATGCCTTTCCATGTGTCAACAGCTGGATACCGAGCTTCGCTTGCTTCGCACGGTTCGTAAACCTCGGGCCGTTCCCGAGCTGGGAGCGTTTCGGCAATGGCAGAGCCAAGCAGAGGCGGCTCACCGTGGGATGTTACACCAACTGTCCGCAGGGGCACTGCCCCGTACCGCCTCCGAGCTTGCCCACCGCTTGGAGCAATTGCGCCATTCCATTGCCGAGGCCTTTGACCGATTGGTGGAGGTCATGCTGATCAATATATGATTGGTCTTGACAAGAATACGGTGAATATGCTATAATGAAGATGTAAAATCTATTTTTGGAGGTACATCATGAAGCTTTGTCCCAATTGCGGCGCAGCTCTGTCCGAAGAACAGAGTTTTTGTACCCAATGCGGTACAACCGTAGAAGCTTTTGCCGAGGAAACAACCGCCACCGAGCAACAAAACACAACCGCCTCATCCGTAGAAACGCTACCCAAAACCGCAGGTATGAATACAAAAATGCTGATATGGTCCATCGTCAACCTGGTCATCTCCGGTGCCAATATCAGTACCATCCTGGCAGCCATTGCTTTGACCTTGACCATCATTGGTGGAATGCAGACCGAGGCTCTCGCCGCACAGTACAATAAATATGCAAAGACCTTGAACCTCATCAGCACCATTGTCACCGTCATATCCTATGTGGCCGTTGCTCTCTTCTTTGTATTCTATTTCTTCATTATTATGATGGGTGCTATGGGTGCGTTATCGTTTTAAGCCATGCTTCATTCCATACAAAAAGGACAGAGATTGTAACATCTCTGTCCTTTTGCTTACTTGGGTCAGGCAACCTTCAAGCGTTAGCCTTTCAGCGCACGTCTGGCCTTCATCATGGCCTTCATTCGCTCCTCGGTGTTGAGAATCTTCTTGCGCAGACGGATCGACTTGGGAGTCACCTCAATCAGCTCATCGTCCGTAATAAACTCGATGGCCTCCTCCAGGGAGAAGATCACAGGAGGAGTCAACAGCAGCTTTTCATCCGCACCCGCAGAACGGATGGCAGTGAGCTGCTTTTTCTTACAGGGGTTGACCGCAATATCGTCGTTCTTGGGATTCTCACCCACGATCATTCCCTCGTAAACGGGAGTCTGAGGACCGACGAACAGGTTTCCTCTTTCCTGGGTGTTATACAATCCGTAACGGGTGGTTTCGCCGGCCTCGGAAGCAACCAAAGAACCGGTAAAGCGCATAACCACCTCTCCCCGGTAGGGCTGATAGCCGTCAAAGATGGAGTTCATAATGCCCTCTCCGTGGGTCGCCGTCAAAAATTCCGAACGGTAGCCGAACAGACAGCGGGAGGGGATCAGGTAGTCCACACGCATACGGCTTCCCAAAGGATTCATTTCCAACAGGTCGCCCTTGCGCTGACCCAACTTTTCCACCACGGCACCCACGTATTCCGAGGGTACGTCCAAGGTCACTCGTTCCATAGGCTCACACTTCACACCGTCGATCTCTTTGTAGAGCACACGGGGATTGGAGCAGGTCATCTCATAGCCCTCTCGACGCATGGTTTCAATGAGGATAGACAGGTGCATTTCACCTCGTCCCGCCACCTTAAACTCCTCGGTGGTATCGCCGTCCTCCACACGGAGCGACACGTCCTTCAAAAGCTCTTTATACAGACGGTCACGAAGCTGACGGGAGGTAACGAATTTACCCTCCTTGCCGGCAAACGGGCTGTTGTTGACCGCAAAGGTCATTTCCAGCGTAGGCTCGCTGACCTTGACAAATTCCAAGGGTTCGGGAGCATTGAGGCTGGTGATGGTATCACCGATGGTGATGTTCTCCGCACCGGAGAAGCAAACGATGTCACCCATGGTGGCTTCCTCCACGGGAACACGGAGCAAACCGTCGATCTGAAAGAGTGCTACGATCTTGGTTCGCTTGGGAGCACCTCCTTCGTGATAGTTACAGATATAGGCCTCTTGGTTGGTACGAATGGAGCCTCGCTCAATCCGTCCGATGCCGATTCGTCCTACGTAATCGTTATAGTCGATGGAAGAGACCAAAAGCTGGAGCTCTCCTGCTTCGTCTCCCTCGGGAGCGGGAATATAGGTGAGAATCTTCTCAAACAACGGAACCAAGTCGGTTCCCTCCACGTCCGGATCCTCGGTTGCCGTTCCGGCACGGCCGGAGCAATAGAGCATCGGGCTGTCCAACTGCTCGTCCGAAGCGTTCAGATCAATGAGCAGCTCTAAAATCTCATCCTCTACCTCACCGATTCGGGCATCCGGCTTGTCGATCTTATTGATGACGATGATCACTCTGTGATTCAGCTCCAGTGCTCTCTGCAATACAAAGCGTGTCTGAGGCATGGGTCCCTCGGCCGCATCCACCAAAAGGATAACGCCGTTCACCATTTTCAGGATGCGCTCTACCTCACCGCCAAAATCAGCGTGACCGGGGGTATCGATCAGATTGATCTTTACATCCTTATAGTGTACCGCCGTGTTTTTCGCCAGAATGGTAATGCCCCGTTCCTTTTCCAAATCTCCCGAGTCCATGACACGGGTCACGGTTTCTTGATTTTCCCGATAGATACCGCCCTGCTTGAGCATTTCATCCACCAGGGTGGTCTTTCCATGGTCAACGTGGGCAATAATGGCAATATTTCTTAAATCCTTCCGAATCACAGTGATAATCTCCTTTTTCGATACTGTTTCACAATTTAATATTATATCACACTTTTGTCAATTGGAAAAGAGGTTTTCTGACGATTTTTTCCGAATTCAACGATTCGTTCTTGTGCAAGAATTACAAAAAATAACAATTTATACGAAAAAGCCCCTGAATTTCCGAACGGATAGTTTTGCTCATAGAATTGACAGGCGAAAAAAAATGTGATATACTTATATGAAAGATTTTTTTGAGGAAGCAAGTATGACAAACAAACTGATGATCTTTGATTTGGACGGCACCATTGCCGATACCATTTACTCCTTGCAGGAGGCAATCAACATGACGATGGATGCTTTTGGGCATCCCCACAGAAGTTATGAGGATATCCGCATTGCCATCGGAATCGGCGCAAGACATCTGGTAACAGAATCCTTGCCCGAGGCCGTACGGACAGACGAGCACTATATCGACGAAGTTTTGTCTGTTTATCAGAGCAATATGGGAAAGACTTACGACCATCTGAACGGTTGCTACGAGGGGGTAGCCGAATCCATCCGCCGGCTCAAGCAAGAGGGAGCGGTGTTGGCTGTCCTGTCCAACAAACCCGATCTTTACACCCAAAAGATCATTGCCATGCTCTTCCCCGATATGCCCTTTTCCTTTGTGCAGGGACAAACCGACCTGCCTCGGAAACCGGATCCTACGGTTCCGCTGATGATTGCAGAGCAATTTGGAATTGCCCCGTCGCTCTGTTGCTTTGTAGGTGACAGTGAATTTGATATGGAGACCGCTCTCAATGCGGGGATGATCGGTATTGGCTGTGCATGGGGGTACCGAGGGGAGGAGGTTCTGCGCCAAGCAGGTGCCCACCACATTGCAAAAAGCGGATGGGAGCTGTACGAGCTTTGCGCTCAATGAATGAAGGTCTGCTACGGCAGACGGAGAGAGGTTAACGTGAAGATTGGATTTGTTTCGCTCGGTTGTCCGAAAAATCAATTGGATACCGAGGTCATGCTGCATGAGGTTGCAACGGCAGGCTATGAGATCACCCCCGAGGAGACCGAGGCCGATGTTGTCATCATCAACACCTGCGGCTTTATCGAAAGTGCAAAAAAAGAAGCCATCGACAATATTCTGGATATTGCTTGGCTGAAAAAGCACCATCACCTCAAGGCCATTGTGGTGACAGGGTGCTTGGCCGAACGCTACCGTGAGGCAATCTTTGAGGAATTTCCCGAGGTAGATGCCCTGTTGGGTGTGGGAAGCATCCACCATATCGTTGAGGCCATCGAAGCGGTGACCGTAAAAAAGAAAAAAGGATCCCACCGCAAATATTCCTCCTTTGAGGATAAGGAAACCGTTCGTTTGGGCGGTGACCGTGTGCTGACGACCCCCTATTATACAGCCTACTTGAAAATTGAAGAGGGCTGTGACAACCGTTGTGCCTACTGTGCCATCCCCTCCATCCGAGGTAAATTCCGCAGCCGTTCCATGGAGGATATTGTGGCAGAGGCCAAGCAGATGGAGGCACTGGGTGTCAAGGAGATCAACATAGTGGCACAGGATATCACCCGTTACGGGTTGGATCGGTACGGCTCTTACCGCTTGGCAGAGCTGTTGCACCGCTTGACCGAGGAAACCAACATCCCTTGGTTCCGTCTGCTTTATTGCTACCCCGACAAGGTAACAGACGAGCTGGTAGCAGAGATCCGTGACAATCCTCGTGTGCTCAAGTACATCGATCTTCCCATTCAACATATCAGCGATCACATGCTCTCCGCCATGAACCGACACGGGGACGGCGCTATGGTACGCAGTGTCATTGCCAAGCTCCGTCGTGAAATCCCCGGCATCGTCATCCGCACCACCCTCATTACGGGCTTTCCCGGAGAGACCGAGGAGGATTTCACCGAATTGTGTGAATTTGTGCAGGAAGCAAAATTTGAGCACCTTGGTGTCTTCCCCTATTCCCGTGAGGAGGATACGCCGGCTTACGATTTTCCCGATCAGATCGACGAGCAAATCAAGCAGGATCGGGCCGACATCATTATGCGCGAGCAGTTGGATATCAACGAGGCCGCCAACCATGCCATGATCGGCAAAACGGTAACGGTACTGTGCGAAGATTTTGATCCCGTCAGCGAGGTGCATTTCGGCCGCGGAGAGGCGGATGCCCCCGAGATCGACGGAAAGATTTATTTCCGTTCCCCTGTGCGGATCGCTCCCGGTTCCTTTGTCCGCGTCAAGATTCGTGAGGTTTTGGACTATGATTTGATGGGTGTTGCCGTGACGGCATCCCCTGCGACAGAAAGTGAGGTTCTTTGAGATGAAGTTGAATCTTCCCAACAAGCTGACCGTTCTTCGTCTTTGTTTGGTTCCCATTCTGCTGATCGTTGGCTTTTTACCGGAATCAATCCTTCCCTTTTACGCCTCCTGCATCATCTGTGCCGTTCTGTTTATTGGAACCTCGGTTACGGATATGCTCGACGGTAAGATTGCGAGAAAGTACAATCTGATCACCGATTTCGGAAAATTTCTGGACCCCGTAGCCGATAAATTTATGGTCATCGGTGCCATGTTCGTCATCCTTTATCAGTTTGAAAATCTTCGTCTTCTGATGATCCTTTCGCTGATCGTGGTGGTCTTCCGTGAGTTGGCTGTTACCTCGATGCGTTTGGTGGTCTCGACGGGCGAGGGCATCGTCATTGCCGCCAATAACTTGGGAAAGATCAAGACCGTCTCCCAGATTGTTGCCATCAGCACGGTCTTTTTAGAGCCTGTGGTACAAAAGGTTGCACATTGGATTGCGGATGCCGTGGCAGGTGCTCCCGTTTGGTGGCCGTCCTTTGATGTCCTTCCCCTGACGTGGCTTTCCATTGTCTTTTCCCTGATCATGACCGTTTGGTCGGGAATTGATTACATCAAATCCTATTGGAAATATCTTGACCCCGAAAAATAAAAAAAAAAGGCGGATGTCAAAAGACATCCGCCTTTTCTGATAGACCCGTTCGATTCTTTCGGAATTGGGATGGGCTGGTGCCATACTGCTTCCGAAACGCATTGGTAAAATAATAAGCGTTGGCATATCCGCAACGGGCAGCAATCTCATTGATCCGCAAATCTCCCTCCAACAACAACTGCTTAGCATAACGCAAACGGATCATGGTCAGATAGTGGGAGGGTGTCATCCCCATTTGGCGGTGAAATTTCCACAAAAGACCGGAATGGCTCAAATAGACCGAATCGGCCAAGGCATCCATATCCAGCTTTTCATGCAAATGGTCGTTCATATACTGCATCACAGTCAACACATCCTCGGTCAGCCCTTGCCGTCGGTCTGCTTGCTGAGCGCCGCACAGATATTGCTCGATCAGAACACGCTCTGCCATGTGTGCTGCCAGCTCACGGTTTTCGGGGAGGCGAAAAAGAGATTCCATCGAGCGAATCAAGGAGGCGGTTTGTTCCTTTGAAATCTCCAATTTTCCCCGATGCAAGCTACGGTAAAAGGGATGAGCCGTATCGGTGAGAAAAGCAATCTGGTGAAAGGTGATGGGGTGCAACACCTCACGGTGAAACCGAAGGTTGGCGGGAAAGAAAGCAATCTCGTTTTCCTCGATCACAACCTCTTCGTCCATATCTCCAAAGGTCACGGAAAACGAGCCATCGGATACCAATAAAAAAACATCCCACGGGCGTTCGCCTTCTATCAATTCAAAGCAGCTCCGTTGAGAAAATCCATGATAGAAGATGGTCTGTATCTCCATACGCCCTCCTAATACTGTGATTTTTTATAGCTTTATTATAAAACTTTGAATTGCATTTGTCAAGACGGCATGATACAATAAAAGAAAAAAGGACATTGGGGGGGAGGAATTATGAACCATTCTCTGACTCAAAAAAAATTAGAGTGCGACATCTGTGTCATCGGCGGCGGCCTATCCGGCTCCTTTGCGGCATTGTCTGCCGCAAGACACGGTGCACGGGTGGTATTGATGCAGGATCGCCCGATGTTGGGAGGCAATGCATCCTCCGAGATCCGTATGTGGGTGCGAGGCGCCAAAGGAACCTATGATCGTGAAACGGGTCTGATCTCTGAGCTGGAGGAGCGGAACATTCACGGCAACCCCACACTGGTCCATTCCCTGTTCGATGCCACGCTTTACGGCATGCTCCGTGAAAATGAAAAGATCACGCTTTTGCTGAACACCACCTGTTTGGATGCGACTACCGACGGGGATCGGATCTGCTCGGTCACCGGTTGGCAGATGACCACCTACACCGTCTATACGGTGGAAGCACCTCTGTTTTTGGATTGCTCCGGTGACAGCATTTTGGCTCCGTTGGTGGGAGCTGACTATCGGCATGGACGGGAAGGAACGGCGGAATACGGCGAGACCTTAGCCCCCAAAGAGGCAGACCACTGCACCATGGGAATGTCCATTATTCTGGCAGCACGGGAAACCGACCATCCCGTTTCCTTTATCCCCCCTTCCTTTGCCAACGTCTATGAGGATGACTCCTGCTTTTCGGGAGACGTAGGACAGAGTGTCCACGCACAGATCCGAAGCCACAAAATCGCAACCAGCGGCGGAAACCTATGGTGGGTAGAGCTTGGCGGCGAGGGCAACAGTATTTTGGATGCTGACCGTGTACGAGACGAACTGTTAGCTGCGATCTACGGCGTGTGGGATCACATCAAAAACCGAGGAGACCACGGGATGGAAAACTGGGAGTTGGATTGGGTTGGCTTCCTTCCCGGCAAACGAGAATCCCGCCGTTACGTGGGGGATTACGTGATGACCGAGCACGATATCGTGGCGGGCGGTCATTTTGACGACGAGGTGGCCTATGGCGGTTGGCCCATGGATGATCACAACCCCTACGGAATGAGACGGAACCCCACAGCCAATCTTCCCTCCGTCATGATCCCCGTCACCGAGATCTACGGAATTCCCCTCCGTTCCCTTTATTCCAAAAACATCCGCAATTTGATGTTCGCAGGGCGAAATATCAGCGTGACCCATGCAGCGCTCTCCTCTACCCGTGTCATGGCAACCTGTGCCTTGATCGGACAAGCGGCAGGAACGGCGGCCTCCGTGGCCATTTGTTACGGCTTATCCCCCAGAGAAACAGCCGCCAACCATACCGAAGAGATTCAGCGCATGCTGATGGACGACGGGATGTTTCTGCCTCATCTGCTTCGACACCCCTCTGCCCTGACCCAAGGGGCAACCCTCAATCTGTCCGAGGAGGAGCGTGCTCGCTTGCTCAACGGTCTGGAGCGTCCGAGACAGGAGGGCGTGGAAAACGGAATTTTCCAAGATGTGGGGGATGAGCTTTGCTTCTCCTTTGATTCTCCTCGCACCATCGGACAGCTGCGTCTGCAATTTGATCCCGATTTTGGACGACTCTCCATTTCTGACAACGTCAAGATGCGTGTATTTGCCATGAAGCTACACACCGGAAAGGACTTTGTCCCTGTCCGGGTGGCGGCTACCATCGTCAAGGATTTTGCCGTATATGCAGACGGACGTGAGGTTGCCAGAATCGAGGGCAACTTCCGCTCGCTGGTCAAGCTTCCCTTAAACGTGACGGCCAAAACGATCTCCATTCGTTGGTTGGCCACCAACGGTGCAGAACAGGTTCATCTGTTCTCTGCCGATCTTCTGGAGGCATAAAACAAAAGGTCGATGGGATCCGCCCATCGACCTTTTGAAGTGATAAGAAAGACGGGACTTTTCCAATGAAAAGTCCCGTCTGTTTGTTTTTAATACATTCCGCCCATTCCGCCGGCACCTGCCATAGCGGCATTGGCAGCTGCTTCCGCAGCAGGATCCTTCTTGTCAGCAACCACAGACTCGGTGGTCAGGATAACAGAAGCAATCGATGCTGCATTCTGCAAGGCAGAACGAGTCACCTTTGCAGGGTCTACGATACCTGCGGCAACCATGTCGCAGTAAACCTCATTGTAAGCGTCGAAACCGTAGCCGGTCTTGCCGCTTTTCAGAATCTCGTTCACCACGACACCACCGTCGAAGCCTGCGTTTTCAGCGATCTGACGCACGGGCTCCTCCAGTGCCTTGAGAACGATGCGAACACCGGTCTTTTCATCACCCTCAACAGTATCCACCAGTTTGGCAACCTCGGAGATCACGTTCAGGTATGCGGTTCCGCCACCTGCTACGATGCCCTCTTCCACAGCTGCCTTGGTTGCGTTGAGTGCGTCCTCGATGCGAAGCTTCTTCTCCTTCATCTCGGCCTCGGTAGCGGCACCAACCTTGATCACAGCAACACCGCCGGACAGCTTTGCCAGTCTCTCCTGGAGCTTCTCACGGTCGAAATCAGAGGTGGTGTTCTCGATGGCTACCTTGATCTGTGCGATGCGAGCCTTGATCTCATCAGCTGCACCGGCGCCATCCACGATGATGGTATTTTCCTTGTTGACCTTGACCTGT
>JAFTRT010000165.1 GCA_017462145.1 Clostridia bacterium | reverse complement strand
GATATACAGGATGCATTAGAAAGATTGCTGATATCGGTCGATGATCTCAAAGCGGCCGGAGGAAATGAAACCGCTATCCCTAAAAAATTCGACGATGTATTATATCCTCTTGGATGGAAAGAGATTCGTATCACGGGAGATTTGCTGGTAAAATTATATCCAAGACGAGAAAACCAAAGGGGACGCTTTGACGATCAACCTTTTGATGAAAAAACGATCGAGGGATATATAGACGGACACAACATTGATTTTATCAAAAACAAAGTTGCGTTTGATTTGGAATGGAACAGCAAAGATCAAACATTTGATCGGGATCTGTTGGCGATGAGAACGTATTTTGATTGCGGCTTAATCGAAGTCGGCATTATCGTAACCCGTTCAAAGGAGTTAAATGATATCTTCAAAGAGATTATCGATTCAAGCGGAAAATCACTAATGCCCAAATATGGAGCAAGTACCACTTGGATGGGAAAATTGGAATATAGATTAAGATCCAGAAGAAACGGCGGTTGTCCTATTCTTGCCGTAGGAATCAAAAAACCTTGCGTAGAAGGATATTGATATGACGAAATCAGAATTTGATTTAACAATAGAGAATTTCTTGTCATACACGGCAGGAAAAAAATATAAAACGATCTATGCGGATCCTCCGTGGCAGTTTCAAAACAGAACAGGAAAGGTAGCTCCGGAGCATAAAAGGCTAACCCGGTACAGCACCATGTCTTTAGATGAAATCAAGCAACTACCTGTTTCAGAGGTTACCGACGAAAAATGTCATCTGTATTTGTGGGTTCCCAACGCACTGTTACCGGAAGGATTAGAGGTCATGAAAGCATGGGGATTTGAATATAAGACCAACATCATATGGGAAAAAATAAGGAAAGACGGCATGCCCGATGGACGAGGTGTCGGATTTTATTTCAGAAATGTTACGGAAATCCTATTGTTTGGCATTAAAGGTGACAAAAATCGTACATTGGATGCAGGAAGATCGCAGGTAAACCTAATACGCGCTATGAAAAGGGAACATTCAAGAAAGCCCGATGAGTTTATTCCATTATTAGAAAATTGCTCTTCCGCACCATATTTGGAATTGTTTGCAAGAGGCAACCGAGAGGGTTGGGATATGTGGGGCAATCAAGCCACAGACGATTATGAGCCTTCTTGGAGTACATACGCTAACCATACAGTTTCCGAAAAAAGCAAATAACAGTATAGAGAAAGGCAAATAAAATGGCAGAGTTACTTACACCTCAACACAAAAGAACACATCTTTGCGCCACCCTCTCCGCCGCAAACGTAGGCGAGACGGTTTGCGTCATGGGCTGGGCTCAGAAGCAAAGAGACCTTGGCTCCCTCATTTTCATCGACCTGCGTGACCGCACCGGCATCGTTCAGCTTGCCTTTGACGACAAGACCGACCGGGAGATCTTCGACAAGGCCTTCACCGTTCGTGCCGAGTTCGTTCTCTGCGCCAAGGGAACGGTTCGCCGCAGAGGCGAGGCTGCTGTCAACAAGAACCTCCCCACGGGAGAAATTGAAATCTTCGTGGAGGATCTGCTCATTCTGTCCAAGGCCGAGACCCCTCCCTTTGAGATCGTAGAGGACAGCAACGTCAATGCCGAGCTCCGTCTGCGCCACCGCTATCTGGACCTGCGCCGTCCCGATATGCAGCGCAACATCATGGAGCGTTCCCGCATCACCAAGTTAGCCAGAGACTACTACGCCGAGAACGGCTTTGTGGATATCGAAACCCCCAATTTGGTCAAGCCGACCCCCGAGGGAGCAAGAGACTATCTGGTGCCCTCCCGTGTGCACAAGGGCAAGTTCTACGCTCTGCCCCAATCTCCTCAGCTCTACAAGCAGCTGCTCATGGTTTCGGGCTTTGACCGTTATTTCCAAATTGCCCGTTGCTACCGTGACGAGGATCTCCGTGCAGACCGTCAGCCCGAATTTACCCAGATCGACACCGAGATGTCCATCGTCACCGCAGACGACGTGATGCGGATGCATGAGGGCTTCCTCAAAAAGCTGATGAAAGACTATGTGGGTCGTGAGATCCAAGAGGACTTTATCCGTATGCCCTATGAAGAAGCCATGAACCGCTTTGGCTCGGACAAGCCCGACATTCGCTTCGGCTTTGAGCTGACCGATCTGACCGAGACCCTTCGGGGCTGTGGCTTCAAGGTCTTTGCGGGCGCCATTGAAAACGGCGGCTCGGTACGGGGTATCAACGTCAAGGGCGGTGCCAAGTTCTCCCGTAAGGAGATCGACGCACTGGGCGAGTTTGTCAAATCCTACCGTGCCAAGGGCTTGGCATGGCTGAAATGGGCCGAGACGGGAGATATCTCCTCGTCCTACGCCAAGTTCCTCTCCGAGGAGGAGAACGAGGCCGTCAAGACGGTCATGGGTGCCGAGGCAGGAGACCTGATCCTCATCGTTGCCGACAAGAACAGCGTGGTGTTTGACGCTTTGGGTGCCCTCCGTTGCGAGTGCGCCAAGAAGCTGAACCTGCTGGATCCCTTTGATTTCCGCTTCCTGTGGGTCACCGAATTCCCCCTGTTGGAATACAGCGAGGAGGACGGACGCTTCTATGCCAAGCACCATCCCTTCACCGCACCCATGGATGAAGACCTGCAATATCTGGACAGCGATCCCGGCCGTGTCCGTGCCAAGGCCTACGACATCGTACTCAACGGTACGGAGCTGGGCGGCGGATCGGTCCGCATCCATGACGGAGAGATCCAGTCCAAGATGTTCTCGGTTCTGGGACTTGGCGAGGAAGAGGCCAAGGAAAAATTCGGCTATCTCTTGGAGGCCTTCCGCTACGGCGTACCGCCCCACGGCGGCCTTGCCTTCGGTCTGGACCGTCTGGTCACCCTGATCCTGGGCCGTGAGGATATCCGAGAGGTCATTGCTTTCCCCAAGGTGCAGAACGCATCGGAGCTGATGACCAAATGTCCCTCCGAGCCCGATCCCAACGCTCTGGCAGAGCTTGGATTGGCCGTTGTGGCAACCAACGAAGAATAAAAATGCTTGCCCCCACGTGTGTGGGGGCAAGCTTATCACGGAGCAACATGAATCACAATTTTTTCGCCTACATGGCACGGATGAAGCTCATCCGCCGATGGAGTCTGATGAAGTCGGTCAGCGATGAGAACATTGCCGAACACAGCGCACAGGTGGCACAGCTTGCCCATGCACTGGCGCTCATCAAAAACAGAAAATTCGGGGGTAACCTCAATGCCGACCGCATCGCCACCATGGCACTCTATCACGAGTCCTCGGAGGTGCTGACAGGCGACCTGCCCACCCCCATTAAGTATTACAATCCTCACATCCGCAAGGCCTACAAGGACATCGAATCGGTGGCCAACGAAAAGCTGCTGTCCATGCTCCCCGAGGAATTTTACGGGGACTACGCCGCTCTGTTGGAGCCCGATCCCGATTCCTACGAGCGCATCCTCATCAAGGCGGCGGACAAGCTGTCCGCCTACATCGAGTGCGTGGAGGAGCTGCGAAGCGGAAACCGTGAGTTTGCCAAGGCGGAGCAAGCCCTCAAGGCCGAGCTGGAGCGCTATCTGGTCTATGACGAGGTTCGCTATTTCTGCGACACCTATCTGGACAGCTTCACCCTGACCTTGGACGAGCTGGACTGACCGAAAGGAGAAAAGCATGAAGCAATACGCCATCGGTATGGATTTTGGCACCCTCTCCGCCCGTGCGGTATTGGTGCGGCTTTCGGACGGAACGCCTCTGCCCGAGACCTGCGTGTACGTCTATCCAAGCGGAAACGAAACCCAAATCGGCGGCAAGCCCGTGGAGAAGAATCAATCTCTCCAGGATCCTGCCGATTATCGGCAGGCCTTGGTGCATTGTCTGCGAGGGGTGGTGGAGGCCAACGGCATCGACCCCGAGGAGGTGGCGGCCATCGGCATGGATTTTACCACCAGTACCTTTTTTCCCGTGGATGAGGAGGGAATCCCTCTGTGCCAACGGGAGGAATTTGCAACCGATCATCACGCCTACGTGAAGATGTGGAAGCACCACGGAGGCGAGCCCTACGTTCGTCAAGCAGAAGCCGCCGCAGCCGAAACGGGAGACGATCTGCTGTCCTACAGCGGCGGCAAGATGTCCTGCGAGCTCATGCTCCCAAAGATGATCGAAACCCTGCAACAATCCCCTGCGGTCTATGAGGCCACCGCCCGTTTTCTCAATACGGGCGACTATGCGGCAGAGCTGCTGACGGGCAAGTTCTGTCACAGCACGGCGTTTGCCTGTCTGAAGGAATACCGCAAGCCCAACGGCCAATATCCGTCCCGTGATTATTTCAAGGCCATTGATCCTCGGTTGGAATCCTTGGTGGGCACCAAGTTGAGTGACCGCTTTACCCGGGTTTGCTCCCCGGTGGGGACACTGTGCACCGAATGGTCCGAGATTACCCACCTTCCTACCGATGTAGTGGTGGCCGCTCCCATCGCAGATGCACACGGAGCCTTTTCCGCCGCCGGTGTGGAGGACGGACTGCTGCTGCTGGCCTTGGGCACCTCGGCCTGCGCTTGTCTGATCTCCGAGAGCCGTAAACCGGTGCCGGGCGTCATGTCCTGGGGCGTGGATGTGACCTTCCCCGACATGACCACCTACGATGCGGGCATTTCCGCCATGGGCGACCTATTTGCGTGGTTTGTGGACAATTGCGTGCCCGCTTCCTACGAGCGAGCCGCCGCCGAAAAAGGCATGAACATCCACGGCTATCTTCTCTCCTTGGCAGAAAAGCAGGAGCCGGGAGACCACGGTCTGCTGGCGCTGGATTGGTGGAACGGAAACCGAACCGTGATCTGTGATAACCGCCTGTCGGGGCTTTTGATCGGCATGACCCTCGCCACCCGTCCCGAGGACATCTATCGGGCTCTGTTGGAATCCTGCGCCTTTGCGTTGCGCCGTATTTCAGAGCTGTATGCCGATGCGGAGATCGCCGTCAAGCGCATTGTGGCAACGGGTGGGATCTCCCGTAAAAACCCCTTGATGATGCAAATTTTGGCCGACGTGTTTGGCCGTGAGATCGGCGTGCTCTCCTCCGAGGAATCCACCGCCATCGGCAGTGCCATTCACGGTGCCGTGGCCTGTGGCTATTATTCCTCCATCCAAGAGGCTTCGGCGCAGATGCGCCTGCCGCTGGCCAAGACCTATTCCCCCGACCCCAAGCACGTCAAAGCCTATGAGGCCATGTATCGGGAATATCTGCGGCTGTATGACAGCTTTGGGTGGGATCCCAATTCGGTCATGAAGGCCATTTACCGAGACCGCTGATGCGGCCGTCCGAATGAATATGAAAGGAACACCATGAGCTTTTTTGTCACGCTTCCCGCTGTTGCGGTCATGCTTCTGTATGCCGTACCCGGATTTTTACTCATCAAGACCAAGCTGATCAAGGATGAGCATATCCCCTCCTTTTCCAAGCTTCTTCTGTACGTTTGTCAACCCTGTCTGACCGTCTATTCCTTTCGGCAGGTGGCATTTTCTCCCGATTCGCTGAAAAATATGGGGCTCTGCTTTCTGATCACCTTTCTGCTTCAGTTGGGGCTCCTCCTCTTTTACTTTTTCCTCTTCCGTGCCAAACGGAAGGATATCATCTGGCGTGTGATCAATCTGGCCGCCGTCCTGTCCAACTGCGGATTTTTGGGCATTCCCCTCTTGGAGTCGCTTCTTCCCGGACATCCCGAGGCCCTGGTCTATTCCAGTATGTTTTCCATCTCCATGAACCTCATCGGCTGGTCGGTTGGCATGTATATCGTGTCGTTGGATAAAAGCTTTATCAAACCCCGAAAGATGTTTCTCAATCCCGCCACCGTTGGCCTCTTGGTTGCCTTTCCCATGTACCTCTTCGGTATTACCTTGCCCTCGGCTCTGGAGACCATGCTGGAGCTGCTGGGACGAATGTCCACTCCCCTCTGTATGCTCATCATGGGTATGCGGTTGGCCACGGCAAAGCCCCGTCAGATCTTCTGCGACCCCAGACAATATCTGGCCGTGGCGCTCAATCAGTTGGTCTTTCCCCTGGTCGCCATCGCCGTTCTCTTCGCTCTGCCCATCGATCCCATTATGAAACAATCTATCGTCACCCTGGCCGCTTGCCCCATCGCAAGTATGGTTCAAAAT
>JAFTRT010000164.1 GCA_017462145.1 Clostridia bacterium | reverse complement strand
GGTCTTACCTGCGGAGCGTGCAGAAGCAGCCAGTGCCACGACCTCAAAATAAGGATGGTTTTCCAAAAGCGTCAGAAAGCGCTGACCGACCATACCGGTTGCACCAACCACGCCTACTTTCATTTTTTCCATAGCTTACTCCTTTATACAGTTAGCGAATATACCTTATGATATCACAACCGCCCCGAAAAATCAAGGCTTTTTCTCCTGTCAAAACAGAGAAACATATTCGGTTTTCTGCTTCTTTTTTGTATATTGCTGATAAAAATACCAAAAAAATGCATAAAAATACGAAAATATACAAAAGTCAGCAATCTTCTTTCCGACAGATCCGATCGTACACCTCGTTGCGGGACAGGCCACAGGCCTTTGCCGCCGCTTTAATGGCGTCGTTTCGCTTCATGCCGCCTGCTGTCAGCTCGGCAACGATTTCTTCGGGAGAACGGGGATCCGCCGTTTGTGCTTGTACCGTGTCCTTTCCTCCCTCAATCACCAAAACGTATTCGCCTCTCGGTTCCCGTTCCTCGTAGATGGCACAGGCTTGTCCCAGGGTGGTGCGCAGGATCTCTTCGTTTCGCTTGGTCAGCTCACGGCAAAGAGCGATGCGCCGATTCTCTCCCAACAGCTCGCACAGATCGGAGAGGGTCGTCCGTAATTTGTGGGGAGCTTCATGAAGAAGAAAGGTTCTCGTTTCTCTCCGCAACAGCTCCAAACGCTCCCGTCTTTCTTTCTTGGGAACGGGCAAAAAGCCTTCAAACACAAAACGGGCGGTGGGCAGACCCGAAAGTGTCAGGGCGTCGATCAGCGCACAAGGCCCGGGAATCGCCGTCACGGGAACACCTCTCTCGGAACACAGTGCCACCAGATCCTCCCCGGGATCGGAGATGGCGGGGGTTCCCGCATCGGTGACCAATGCGCAGGATTCTCCCGAAAGCAGACGGGCAACGATCTCCTCCCCCTTTTCCCGTTTGTTATGCTCATGGTAGGAGACCATAGGCTTAGAGATACCAAAGTGGGTCAGCAGGCGCAAGGAGTTTCGGGTGTCCTCTGCCGCCACTACATCCACCTCGGAGAGCACCTTGATGGCACGCTCGCTCATGTCGGACAGATTGCCGATCGGTGTGGCGACCAAATAGAGCATGCCTCCCGTCACTTTATTTTTTTCTTCGTTTGCACTTTGTATCATATTCCATCCTTTCATGGGGCAACTTTCCCTCTGTCCTTGAATATGCTGTAATAAGTTTGACGAAGGAGAGAAGCCTATGGCAATTAAAATTTATATCGACCAAGGACATAATCCCCAAAACCCCAACGCAGGTGCGGAGGGAAGCGGTCTGCGAGAGCAGGATATTGTGTTTCGCATTGGTATTGAGTTGGCGGAGCGGTTGCGCTCCAATCCCAATTTCGAGGTTCGGCTTTCCCGTCCTGATGCCGATACGCAGATCGGAACCTCCAACGCCTCCAGCCTTCGCTTACGGGTAGAAGATGCCAACGCTTGGGGAGCGGATTATTTCATCAGCCTACATACCAACGCATCGGAAAACGCAAGTGCCAGCGGCTCGGAAGCCTTTGCTTTTTCCCGACCCTCTGCTGCTTTTTCTTTGGGCGAGGATATTCTGGATGGCTTGACAGAGGCCACAGGGCTTCGCAACCGAGGGATGAAAGTGCGCTCGGGGTTGTACGTTTTGCGGAGAACGGCCATGCCTGCCGTACTGGTGGAGCTTGGCTTTATTACCAATGCCGAGGATGCTCGGCTCATGTCCACCCGTCCCGATCTGTTTGCCGATGGGATCTATCAAGGAATTTTGACTTACACCGACGTGTAGCGACCTTAACGTGTCAGCTCACCGTTCTCCAGCCAAGCGAGCAGTTGCTCCTCGGACAAAATCGGGATCCCAAGGCTTTGTGCTTTGGTCAGCTTGCTTCCCGCAGCCTCACCTGCCACCACGTAGTGGGTCTTGGAGGAGACGGAGCCGCTGACCTTTCCGCCGTTGGCTTTGATCTTGGCGGCGGCCTCATCTCGTGACATCGTGGGCAACGTGCCCGTCAGTACAAAGGTTTTGCCGGCCAACAGATCTCCCTGGGGCATTGCTACCGCTTCGGTGCGTACCCCTGCTTCGGTCAGCCGTTGGCAAAGAGCCAGATTGGTGGGGTGGGAAAAGAAATCCAACACGCACCGTGCGGTGATCTCTCCAAAATCAGATAGATCGCACAGTTCCTCCAAGGTGGCGTGGGTCAAAGCCTCTAACGTGCGGTATCGCTCTGCCAATGCGGTGGCGGCTACCTCGCCGATGTTGCGGATGCCCAAAGCAAAGATCAATCGCTCCAGTCCGCTCTCCTTGGAGTGCTCAATGGCGTGGATCAGATTGTCGGCAGATTTTTTGCCCATCCGCTCCAAAGGCTCCAATTGTTCGGATCTCAATGTATAAAGGTCGGCCGCATCGGCAATGAGATGATTGGCCAACAACAGCTCCACCACCTGTGGGCCGAGACCGTCAATGTTCATCGCTCCCTTGGAGGCGAAATGCTCAATGCTTCTGGAAAGCTGGGCAGGGCATGCACTGTTGGTACAGCGAATGGCCGCTCCTTCGCCCTCCTCGTCACGGGTTACGGGCTCGCCGCAGGAGGGACAGATTGCAGGCATGACAAAGG
>JAFTRT010000163.1 GCA_017462145.1 Clostridia bacterium | reverse complement strand
TTATCTGTACGGTACCGAAGCTTCTACATCGGACGTGTCCATTGCTGCCTATAAGCGGAACACGCTGCTGAACACCATGTATGGCATCAACATCATCACCATTGTGGCCGATGAAAGCCGCAACATTACGGCTGTGGATAAGACGTCTGAAATTGTCAACTCCACCGGCGTTTTGATGAGTGATAAGACCGCCCGTGGCTCCGATGTTACCCCCTTTACCAATGGCACTTCTCTTACCATGGCACAATGCCTGTACGTTGCCAATCAGGTTCGTGTCAAGATAGGTACTGCGTTTGAATACGGTATTTTGGTGATGCCCAAGCTGTACGAGGCAGATGAATACGCTTCCTACTGCTACGGCCTTTCCTCCTTTGCTGTGCCCGATGCGGCCAAGGACATTCACCTGTCTGCCGTGGTGCTGGACTGCATGAACTGGCTCTCCAGCAACGTGTCGGAGGAAGATGGCGGCATGGGTGACAATTGCCTGACCAGCGTTTATTACAAGGGCGTGGTGCAAGGACAGCTGGTGGATTCCCCCGAGGACGTGGATATGCTTCAGCTGACCCGTGATACGGTGTATTTTGATTTCGGATACATCGTCAATTTCAAGGTGAAAATTGAAGACTCCTTCCGTTCTGCTGCTATAGCCGGTGAGAGCGTGGGAGCCAAGATGACTGCGATCGTAACCTATGCCGAGTCCGGTGTGACCGACATGATGGAATTTTACAACAGGTAAGAAACTTCCTTTCTCAATAAAAAACAACAGCCAAGCGCCGTACCTTTTGGTACGGCGCTTGGCTGTTTTACGAGGGGCAAGCTTATTTTCTGTATTCCGACATGGTCATGCCGTATTTCTTTTGAAAGCATTTGCAGCACCAGCTGACGTTGTTGAAGCCGCTTTCAAAAATAATATCCAAGATCTTATGGTCGCTGTATCGAAGCATATTGGTAATATAGACCAGACGAAGATCGTTGATGTATTCCGAAACGGTTACTCCGTAATATTTTTTCATGGAACGGCAAATATGCTCACGGCTTTTGTCGGTCAGCTCCAAAATTGCCTCGCTCCCTCGGATAAACGCACCGTTTTCCTTCAATTGCTCCCTTAACTCGGAAAGCCACTGGGGAGCGTTTTGCGTTTGTTTTGCCGAAGCGGCAAAGCAATCGGCCATCAAATGGAGCAAAAGCGAGCGCAGGGCGGCCTTTCTTTGCTGTGGTTCTGCATGATCCAACAGGCGAATGCGAGACATTCGCTCCTCCAAATCCCCTTGCTCGGTAAGCGATAGCTTGACGACAGGCGGCAGGGAAGGGGAAAGGAGGGCAGCAGTATCAAAGCCCTCACCCAAAAAGGAAAAAATGGCATTTGCGGTTTCAGCGGTAAAGGTGATGTTGAGCATATAAAAGCTTTCGCCGTTTTCACAACGGTAGTCGTGGGTATCCCACGGACGAATCAAAACCGCTGTTCCCGTTTTGAGAGGGATTTGTTCGTTGTTCACCAAATGAAGCGCACGTCCCTCCAGGGGCAAAAAGATTTCATAATAATCGTGATCGTGGGGGCGAAAATATTCCGTACTGCTGTGAACGTACCGATAGGAGCATCCCGTTCGCATATCCACAAAGCGTTCTGCCGTCAGTCGTTTGGGCTCCATTGCCTGAATCTCCTTTTTAAGAAATATCACAATACAATAACATTATATCAAAATAGCGGAAGAATGTCAAGGGGAGTTGCGATATAATGAAATCAATCAAGCACACAGAAATTAGGAGGTAATATATGAGAAATCAGTTGAGAAAGGTAACCAAATATCTTCAGCTTGTCAAGGAACAGCGTTGGAAAGATATCACGCCCCTTGCCCCCATTACAATCTGTCCTTGTGACTACAAGGAGGGGCATATACCGCCTCCGCTCAGCGAGTTCGTTCCCTTTGAGAACGGCGGCACGTGGGGAAGCGGTTGGGATAGCCATGCTTGGTTCCACATGACGACAGAGCGCACCGAGCCGAATCTGTATCTGTATGCGATGGCAGAATTCAGTGACAAATACAGCTCTACCACGCCTCAGCTCTTGACCTATGTCAACGGAGTGATGCGGCAGGGAATGGATGCCAATCACCGTGAGCTCCTGTTGACCGAGGAGGGAAGCAAGGATATCTACATCTATGCCTATACGGGTCCCAAGCAATCCACGGCCATCTTGCAGGCCGATCTCCGTGTGCTGGATACCGACGTGAACGACCTGTATTACGACCTGCTGTATCCCTTCCAGATGTTAGATTATCTGCAACAGGATTCGGCAGAATATGCCCATATTTTGTATTTTCTTTACCGTGCCGTTTCCATGCTAGAGCTGTACGACTTTTCTTCGGAGGAATTTCATCACTCGGTCAAGACCGCCCGTTCTTATTTGCAAACCGAGCTGTATGAACAATATTGCCGTCCCCAGACCGCAAAATGTATCTGCATCGGACATACGCACATCGACTGTGCATGGAAGTGGACCTTCCGTCAAACCCGGGAAAAGGTTCAGCGCTCCTTTGCTACCGTGCTGGAGCTGATGCGCCGCTATCCCGAATATAAGTTTATGTCCTCTCAGGCGTTGTTGTATCAAAACTTGAAGGAGGAAGCGCCCGCACTCTACCGTGAGGTAGCAGAGCGCATCCGTGAGGGGCGCTGGGAATGTGAGGGGGCCATGTGGGTAGAGGCCGACTGCAACCTGTCTTCGGGCGAGAGCTTGGTACGTCAGGTCGTCTATGGCAAGAATTTCTTCCGTGACGAATTTGGCGTGAATAACCGTGTGCTGTGGCTGCCCGACGTGTTTGGTTACTCGGCAGCTCTGCCGCAGATCCTCAAAAAGAGCGGAGTGGATTGGTTTGTGACCTCCAAGATCAGTTGGAACGATGTCAATATGATGCCCTCTGATACCGTCCGTTGGAAGGGCTTGGACGGTACCGAGATCAACACCTACTTCCTCACGGCAAGCAATGCCAAAAACACCAAGCAGGTGAAAAAGACATCCTCCACTCACAGCGTGACCACGACCTACAATGCCACCATCACCGCAACCCAGATGGCGGGAACGTATGAGCGATATCAGCAAAAGTATCTGTCCGATGAGACGTTGGTCACCTTTGGCTACGGAGACGGAGGCGGAGGTCCGACCTCGGAGTATCTGGAGCTGATCCGCAGAGGTGGACGGGGCTTGCCCAGCTCTCCCGAGACTAGCATTGAATTTGCGGGAGATTTCCTCCGTCGATTGGAACAGAAGCTGGAGAACAACCCCGATGTGCCCACGTGGCAGGGCGAGCTGTATCTGGAATTCCACCGGGGAACCTATACCACCATGTCCTTCAACAAACGGAACAACCGTGAGTGTGAATTTTTGTATCTGGATGCCGAGCTGCTTGCCGTGTTGGCTGGTGCGCTCTTCGGGGATTCCTTCCCGAAAGAAAGTCTGCACAAGGGTTGGGAAATGATCCTCAACAACCAGTTCCACGATGTGATCCCCGGCTCTTCCATCCAAGAGGTGTACGAGCAGTGTGTGTTGGATTATGCAACCATTCGGAGCATCGGAGAGCGGGTAGCAAACGGTGTTCGGGAGAAGATTGCCTCTTCGGTGGATGCCAAGCACGGTTACGTCGTGTTTAACCCCCATTCCTTTGAAGGAAACGGATTGGTTAAGATCGATGGCAAGAGCGTTTGGGTCAGCGGCATTGCGCCCAAGGGCTATACGGTGATTGGGGAATGGAAGGATCAAAACAACGTTCGGATCGACGGACACACGGTGGAGACGGACGTTCTTCGGGTGGTCTTTGATGATGCATGGCAGATGGTTTCCTTCTATGACAAGCAGAATCGGAGAGAGGTACTCCGGCAGGGAGCCATCGGAAACGAGCTTCGGATCTATGCCGACTATCCCGACACCTATGACGCCTGGGAATGGCAGGAGTATTCCCGTCACGAATACCGTCCCTTGACCGCTGTTTCCTCGGCTTGCGTGGTAGAGGATGGAGCGAGACGGGGCATCCGAGTGGTGCGCCCCCACGGCTCTTCTACCGTGACCCAAACCATTTGGTTCTGCGACGGAAGCCTGAAGGTGGATTTTGAGACGGTAGCGGATTGGCACGAGCATCATCAGATGCTGAAAGCGGTCTTCCCCGTGGACGTTCAGACCGACAAGGCTACCTATGAGATCCAGTTTGGTACCATCGAGCGTCCTACTCACAGCAATACCACCTGGGATCAAGCCAAGTTTGAAGTTTG
>JAFTRT010000162.1 GCA_017462145.1 Clostridia bacterium | reverse complement strand
TCGAAGCCGCCAGAATCGGCTCCAATAGTGCCGCAACCGGCCTCAATTATGAGCTGGATGCCATTGCCGCCTGCGTCATCGGCGGCGTGTCCTTCGTGGGAGGAATCGGAAAGATCCGCGGCGTCATTCTGGGCGTGGTTCTGCTCCGAATTATCTTCGTCGGCCTTACCTTCTTGGGTATCGACTCCAATATGCAATACGTCATCAAAGGCCTCATCATCCTCGTCGCCTGCGCAATCGATATGCGAAAATATCTGGTAAAGAGATAAGGGGGAGAGGGATGCGGTTTTGAGGGGCTTTTCTTGAAAGAAAAGTCCCCTCAATCTCCCCAAAGAACTGCAAAAAAGTTTTTTGCTTTCTACCCCTTGACTTGCAAAACCGCTTCGCTTTCTTCTAAGGGAGAAACCCATCGGACACCTCACGGTACCGCTGGGTTTCTTTTTTGTTAAAAGCCAAGTGCGAAACTGTTTGTACAATATTCTATTGAGAATTTTTGCTTTTTTCCCGTCTTGTGTCGTCCTGAACGAAGTCGAAGTTTTGTTGAGGGAGCGAAGCGAGTATGATGACACAAGACAGAAACAAAGCAAAAATCGTTTGGTACACCTCATCCACCACTACTGTGGTCCCCCTTCTCCCACTGGAGAAGGCTTCCGTGAGGTGCGAACACTCACAACAGAGTGTGAAAGAAGCAGAGAGTGAAAGAAACCAATTTCCTCCTTGTTTCCAAATAAAAAAGAAACCCGATCGGTACCGTGAGGTGTCCGACGGGTTTCTCCCTTAAAAAAGCGTAGCGTTTTGCTATACAAAGCGTAGGGCACAATTCTTTTTTGTGCGGTTCTTTTGGGAGCTTGAGGGTCTTTTCTTTCAAGAAAAGACCCTCAAAAAACATCAAACCTTATTTCTGATATTCAAAGGTGAAGTCTTCCCAAGGCATATTCACGGGAGCCTTCTTGATGAGGATATCATCCACGTGCATCAAGATGGGGAAGTCTTCGGTTTTCAGAACGCCTGCGGCGGCACGGTTTTTCACGGCTCTTGCCACACGCTCTGCCACGACGAGGGATTCCAAGGTCACGCCATTGAGCTCTGCCTTTGCCTCATCGATATTCAAGCCTCTACCCAACAGGATACCGACCAGACGGGTACGGCCGCCGTAAACGGTTACGTACAGGTCACCGGCACCAACGGTCAGGTTTTCCAACGTGCAAGCACCCTGATACTGGAGCAGACGGTACATTTCCTTTACAGCCTGTCCGAACACAGCTGCTTGAGAGTTGAAGTGCAGTTCGCTGTCAAGTCCGAAATTCTTCTGGTTGACACCGATGGTCAGAGCAATACCCAGCGCATAGCCGTTCTTCAGAGCAACGGCGCTTTCGATACCGACCACGTCGGTGGAAAGGCTGATATGGTAGTATTCGGTCTGCATAATGGACTTCAGATAACGGAGGGTCTCCATATCCTTACCGCAGAATGCAACCTCGGTCTGGTCGTGAGCAACCAGCTCATAGCTGGTGCAAGGACCGCCAACGGCGTTCAGGTTCATGGTCTTGCCCTGTGCCTTCATTCTGGCATCCCAAACCTCGGGATAGGACAGGAGCTTGCCGTCCTCGGTATCCATCAGACCCTTGGTAACGGTCAGCACGGGGGTCTCGTCATCGATCTTGGGCAGAACCACATCGCTGAACCAATCCACACCAAAGGAGGAAACGCCGCCGATGATCATATCGGCACCTGCCAAAGCGGCATCCAGCTCCTCGATCTGATAGTACTTCACACCTGCGGGGAAATCCTTGTTGAACTTGGGATGACGGCCGGTCTTGATACTGGTCTCGATGATCTCGCGGTCCAAATGGGTTCCCACCAGTCTGACCTCATGTCCGTTTTCTCTTGCCGGGAAAGCCAGGGCAGAGCCCATCATGCCGGCACCTACGATCGTTACGATTGCCATAGCGCTGTTTCTCCTTTTTTGAATAAAAATAATTTGATTTTTGAAAACAATTGAAAACCGTTGAAAAAGAGCGGAATCTGTGTTATAATCAAAACAGAAGGCCGCTTTTTTCGCACATTTACATTATAACGCTTTTGTTTTTCTTTGTCAAGGGCTGGAATTTACTTTGACGGATTCTCAAAAACACACGGGCGGTTTTTCAGATTTTTTCATTCTTTTGCACGTTTTCAGAAGAAAGGAGCCGATATGATCCAATTTGATCGACAGCAGACCATCCTCAAATATCTGCAAAAACAGCAAAGTGCCACGGTCAAGGAGCTTGCCCGTACGGTCTATGCCAGCGAGGCCTCGGTGCGGCGGGACATTGAGACCCTGGAGCAGGAGGGGTTGGTCAAGCGTGTGTACGGCGGGGTGATCCTGTCCGAGTACAAAAACGAGGAGGTTCCCATTTCCTTGCGGGATTCGGAAAACGCACGGATCAAGGAGCAGATTGCACGCCGTGCCGCCGACATGATTCCGGACGGTTCCACGGTGCTGTTGGATTCCTCCTCCACCACACGGCGGATCGTAAAATATTTGGGGCAAAAACGAGATCTTCGGATCATCACCAACAACCTTGCGGTGTTTGGGGAGCTGGAGCACAGCCACGTCGAGGCCTATTGCACGGGGGGCACCTTCCGCCGAAAGAGCCATGATCTGGTGGGTCCTGCGGCAGAGAGCTATTTGCGCTCGGTGTCTGCCGATCTGGTCTTTTTCTCCAGTCAGGGGCTTTCTTCGGACGGGGAGATCACCGACGTCTCCGAGGAGCTTTGCTCAATTCGTCGGGTCATGCTGGAGAGAGCGGCTCAACGGATCTTTTTGTGTGATTCCTCCAAGCTGGGGGTTCGCCGTGTCTTTACTCTGTGCCGCCGCACTGACGTAGACGAGATTCTGTGTGACGTGCCTTTGCCGTGGGAAGATTGAGTTTTTTGGGGGAAAAATTCAACATTTTCGGGAAAATCGGTTCAAAAAAGTATACAAAAGTACACTTTCTTTTTTGGTTGATTCTTCCATTGACAGGAAAATTCCTTTATGATAAAATGAATGTAATACCAACAAGGAGGAACCTATGAAACGATTTCTTTGTATTTTCTTGACTTTGGCTATGCTTTGCGGTGTTTTGGCGGCTTGCGGCGGATCGGGGAACGGTGGCGACGAGACCACCACGCCTACGCCCTCGAATCACGAGACCACCACGCCTGCCGATAACGGCGGCGAGACCACCACAGGGGAGGAAGAGACCACCACACAGGCTCCCAATCCCATTGAAACCTTTGTTCCCGTCCTTCGCTTTGTCGTGGGAAGCGATACTCACTTGGCAAACACCGCTACCGCAGAGGATCAGCGGTTGGTCAAGCTTGTCCAATCGGCTTACGCTTACAGCGACGCCCATGAGGACTACACCAAGCTGGACGGCATCTTTATCGTAGGCGACTGCGTGGATAAGGGTACGCAGGAAGCCATGGATCGTTATTTTGATATTGTAGAAGATAACGTGCGGGAGGGAACCTTTACCTTCAGCACCTTGGGCAACCACGAGTTCTATACCACCAAATATTACGACGGTTGGACGGTAGCCGAGGTTTATGCCGAGACCGTTCGGATGTTCACCGAGGCTTCCGGTCAGGAGGATGTGGATCTGCACACCACCATTGGCGGTTACCACTTTATTTTCCTGTCTCCCGATACCGCCCACGGTTGGAACTTCAGCACTGCCAAGGCACAGTGGTTGGCACAGCAGTTGGCCGCCGCTTCGGCCGACGATCCCACGGGAAGAAAGCCCATCTTTGTCTTCCAGCACGAGCCGGTGAAGGACACCGTTATCGGAAGTCACGACGGCGTGACCACCATTCAGAGCGTGCTCAATTCCTACTCTCAGGTGGTGGATTTCTCCGGACACTCCCATTTTCCTCTCAGCGATCCCCGTTCCATCTATCAGAAATTCTTTACCGTACTGAACACAGGTGCCATGAAGTACCTGACCTACGACATAAACGGTGAGTACGGCAATGCGACCGACTATGAGGGCGGCTTCGCCGACCTGACCGATGCCACCGTTATTCCCGACGGCGGTGCGTATTATATCGTAGAGGTATCTGCGGACAATGCCATTTTGGTTCACGGCTACGACGTGGACGGTGAGGCCTTCTGCATGGAGCCTCTCTACATCCCCTCCGTGGGCAAGCGTTCCGAATTTGTTTATACCGAGGACCGTGCCGAGGCCTCTGACGTTCCTGCATTTGAAAGCAATGTAGCTTTGACGGCAGGCGAGGCTACCACTCAGTCTGTGACGGTGACCTTCCCTCAGGCCATCTGCCGTGATGTGGTGAAGTATTATCAAGTAGAGCTGTATCTGGCCGGTGAGCGGTTGGCAACGCAAAGACTGCTGTCCGGTTTTGCACAGACGCCCGTTCCCGAGACGAGAACGGTCACCTTCGGCGGTTTGGCTCCCAATACCGAATATACGGTAAAGGTCATTCCCGTCAGTGCCTACGAAAAAAAGGGTACGGCTTTGGAGGGTACGGTTTCTACCGCTGCTCTGGCCTTTACTCCCACCGAAATCCCGGAGGCTGACGTGTTTGAGCTGGTTCTGAACACGGACGGAACGGCCAAGAACGGTGTTTCGGATACCGTACTGACCGTTTCCACCGCAGGTGCTCCTACCGTGGTGTACGATGAAACCCTTGGACGGAACATTGCCAACTTCAATCGGGCGGCAAACTGGTATTACGAGGGAATTGCCGGATATTATCCCGTGATGCAGGATTCGATGACCTTTGAGCTCTTCTTCCGTGCCAATTCCTTTGATCAACACGATGCTCCCTTCTCCAATATGCAGAGCGGCGGCTACGGAATTGCGATTTACAGCGGCGGCAAGGTAGAGTTTGGTATCCACCTCAACGGTGCCTATCAGTACCTCCACGGATCCATCTCCGAGGGCGTGTTCGTTCACGTGGTTGGCGTGTATGACGGTACGACCGTGAAGCTGTACGTCAACGGCGTTTTGGCAGAAGAGATTACCGCAAGCGGCAATATGCAGCTTCCCGCCGGCGGTTGCCAATTCCTGTGCGTGGGTGCGGATTCCCAGCCCTCTAAGGTCGGCGACGCTCCCTTTGACGGCTCCATCGCAGTTGCTAACGTGTATAGCACCGCTCTGACACAGGATCAGATCCGTACGCTTTATACAAGTTACATTGGATAAAGGTTTTTTGAGGGATGCGGTTTTTGGAACCTTTCTTTCGAGAAAGGTTCCAAACCTCCAAAGAACTTCACACAAATAGATTTTGCGCCCTACGCTTTGTTTGGCATAGGGCGCTACGCTTTTTTCTAAAGGAGAAACCCGTCGGACACTGCACAAGCCCATCTTGCATGGGCTTGTGCTATACCGTCGGGTTTCTTTTTTATTGGAAAGCAAAGCGAAAATTTGTTTATGCAATCTTCTATTGAATATTCCCCGTCTTTGTCATCCTGAACGAGCCGCTTGCGGCGAGTCGAAGTTTTGTTGAGGGAGCGAAGCGAGCCGATACAAAACCGAGGAACACATCGTGTTCCGAAGGGATCTCCGATGGGATTTGGT
>JAFTRT010000161.1 GCA_017462145.1 Clostridia bacterium | reverse complement strand
TATCGGCTCGCTTCGCTCCCTCAACAAAACTTCGACTAGCCGCAGGCGGCTCGCTCAGGATGACAAAGACGGATAAGGAGTCCTATTTCTCATTGGTACACCTCATCCACCACTGCCGTGGTCCCACTATTCCCTGCCGGGAAAGGCTTGAGTAAAGTGCAAACACTCACAACAGAGTGTGAAAGAAGCAGAGAGTGAAAGAAACAGCGAGTGAAAGAACAGAGAGTGGAAGAAGCAGATTTTTGCTTTGTTTTCTAATGAAAAAGAAACCCGTCGGTACCGTGAGGTGTCCGACGGGTTTCTCCCTTAGAAAAAAGCGAAGCGACCTTTGCCACATAAAGCGTAGGGCGCAATTCCTATTTGTGGGAAGTTCTTTGAAGGTTTGGAAACGCAATGTTTGCGTAGCAAACTTGCCCCGAAGCGAAGCGGAGGATGTCTTATCAAGAAAGGTTCCAAGAAAAACCGCATCCTTCATAATCTCAAACCGGAAATAAGAGTTTGGAGCCCAAGGCGGCACGCAAGGAGGGATCGTTCGGCTTTGCTTCCATGACCACGAAATCGATCTCATCGAAGCCAAAGCCGCGATAGGTATACCGTTTTCCCACCTTGGAGGTATCGGCCAGCAACACTGTTTTTGCGCTATGCTTCTTCATCTTTTTGATCAGATTCAATCGAGACATATCCACCGAGGTAAAGCCATCGGCCGTCAGGCCACTGCAAGAGAAGAAAAACAGATCGGCATTGAATTGCTCCATGGTGCTTTCCGCCAGACCTCCGATGAGATCGTAACCCTCATGGAGCTCTCCGCCCGGAACGATCACCTTTGCCGACAAATGGTGACTGAGCGCACTGACCGCATCCAACCCATTGGTAATGACCGTCAGATTTTCGACCCGATGCAAGCACCTTGCCAGCTTGGCCACCGTTGTACCAGAGGCCAAAAAGAGCGTCATATTGTCGCTCACCAAACCGCTTGCCAGAGAGGCAATGGTGTTTTTCGCTTTCACGTTTGCGTTGGAACGAACAAAGAGAGGGGGATCGCTGTTGGCGTTCCCCGTCGAGACCGCTCCGCCCCAACGGCGGATCAAAAGCCCCTGCCGCTCCATCTGCGCCAGATCACGGCGCAACGTGGCCTCACGGGCAAAGACCGCTCCCTGTAATTGCTCCACCGAAGCGTTTCCCTGCTTGCTCAAAATTTGATAGATTTTTTCCTGTCTGTCGTTCATCGCTTGCCCTTCTCTCCTGTTTGATGATCGAATTATACCACAATTTGATCGATTTGTCAATTTCAATCGTCCAAGACGGTTTTTTCGTTGACATTTCTTTTGTTGTATGCTATACTGATGACGAAAAAAAGCAAGGAGGAGCCACTATGTTTGGAAACCATTCTGCCGGAATTTACGAAAAAGCTTTCGACCCCAAGATCGGTTGGCAGGAACGGCTGGACCGTGCAGGCCGTCTGGGCTTTGATTACGTAGAGATCAGCATTGACGAAACCGACGAACGCTTGGCCAGACTGGATTGGAGCCGAGCGCAGAAAAAAGAGCTGGCCGATGCCATTTGGAGCTCCGGCGTAACCATCCGCTCCATGTGCCTCAGCGGACACCGCCGATTCCCCTTTGGAAGCAAAGACCCCGCCGTGCGTGACCGTGCACACGCCATCATGGAAAAAGCCATTGCCTTTGCAGGGGACATGGGAATCCGTGTTATTCAATTGGCAGGCTATGACGTGTATTACGAGGAATCCACCCCCGACAGCGTGCGCCGCTTTGAGGAGGGCATGATGTGGGCAGCAGAGCGTGCCGCCGATGCGCAGGTCATGCTGGCCATGGAGATCATGGATACTCCCTTTATGAACTCCATCAGCAAGCATCTGGTTTATGAAAACAAGATCCATTCCCCTTGGTACCATGTCTATCCCGACCTTGGCAACCTGTCCGCCTGGAGCGAAAACGACCCCGAAGCGGAGCTGAACCGAGGCATTGACAGCATCGTAGCCATCCACCTAAAGGATACCATCCCCCCCACCGAGAGCTTTGAAGGACAGTTCAAGTGCGTGCCCTTTGGGGAGGGCTGCGTGGATTTTCCCGCTCGCTTCGGACAATTGGAGCGCTTGCATTATACCGGTCCGTACATGATCGAAATGTGGTACCGTGAAGGATCGGACGACGTAACTGAAATCAAAAAAGCCGCAGCGTGGCTTAATGAACAATACGAAAAGAGGATGTAATCATGTTAGAACAATTGAAGCAAGAGGTTTGCCGTGCCAATCTTCTGTTGAAGGAATACGGCCTGATCACCCTGACTTGGGGTAACGTATCCGCCATCTCCGAGGACAACCAATACGTGGTCATCAAGCCCTCCGGTGTCAGCTATGCGGAAATGACCGCCGATATGATGGTGGTCACCGATCTGGACGGAAATGTGGTAGAGGGCAATCTGCGCCCCTCCTCCGACCTGCCCACACACTTGGAGCTGTATCGGAACTACCCCGAAATGAGAGCGGTCGTCCACACGCACTCCAGATGGGCAACCGGTACGGCACAGGCCGAGAGCGATATTCCTTGCTACGGCACCACCCATGCCGACCATTTCTACGGTTCGGTTCCCTGCACAAGACACTTGACCGAGGACGAGATCAAAAATGATTATGAGCTGAACACGGGCAAGGTCATCGTAGAGACCCTCACCGAAAGAGGCATCGATCCCATGGCCGTTCCCGCCATTTTGGTATGCAAGCACGGCCCGTTTGCTTGGGGCAAGAATGCAGAAAAGGCTGTGGAAAATGCGTTGGTTCTGGAGGAGTGCGCTTACATGAGCTATATCTGCCGCACCCTGACAGGCGACACGGTGGCTCCCGCACCTCAGGTTTTGCAGGATAAGCACTATTTCCGCAAGCACGGTGCCAATGCGTACTACGGACAAAAGTAAGAGGCACAACCATGATCGAACAATACATTGCCAGAACCATTGATTGCTCCTGCGGACAGACCCACAGCTCCCGTGTGGAGATCATTGAAATCAAACCCAACGTCATCGAGAAGGAAATGCTCGCCTTTTTGAAGGACAAGGGCTATCAAAAGCTCACCGTTGTCTGTGACCGCAACACCTACCGTGTGGCCGCAGGGAAGGTCTGCCGGGTGTTGGAGGAAAACGGCATTGCCTACAAGCTTCATCAGTATCAGGAGGAATCGGTGCTCCCCAACGAACATTTCATCGGCAACCTTGCCATGGGCATGGCGCTGGACTCCGATCTGATCCTCGCCGTGGGAAGCGGAACCATCAACGACATCTGCCGTTACGTCAGTGCCGTGGCAGGCAAGCCCTACGCCATTGTAGGAACCGCCCCCTCCATGGACGGCTACATTTCCGGCGGCTCTGCCTTGATCTACAACAATTTGAAGCTGACCTTTGAGACCCATACCCCCGTGGCAGTTTTTTTGGATCCCGCCATCCTGTCTCACGCCCCCAAGGATATGATCGCATCGGGCGTTGGTGACCTGTTGGGCAAAATCAACTGCCTGACCGACTGGCGTCTCTCCAAAATCGTCAACGACGAGTGGCATTGCGGCTTTATCTCCGATATCGTGGAAACTGCCATCGACAAGGTGGTCACCGGAAGCGATCGGATCGCCGCAGGCGAGGATGAAGCCATTGCTGACCTGGTAGAGGCCTTGTTGCTCTCGGGCGTGTGCATGGACTTTGCGGGAAATTCCCGCCCCGCATCGGGCTGTGAGCACCACATGTCCCATTTTTGGGAAATGCGCTATCTGTTGGAGGGCCGAGAGGCGGTCTTCCACGGAACCAAGGTGGGCATCGGTACGGTGATTGCGTTGCGTGCGTACGAGTACGTAGCCGAGTTGAACCCCGATTTTGACCGCATCAAGGCCCTCCCCCGCAAGTCCTTTGAGGAATGGGAGCAGGCCATTCGCCCTGCGTTTATGGGTGCCGCCGACGAGATCGTGGATCTGGAGAAAAAGGGCGGCAAAAACGGTGCCAAGCGTCTGGCGGCAAGATTGGCCGCAACCGAAGCCAATTGGGAGCAGATCCGTTCCCTGGCAAAGCAGACCGTTCCCTCTCAAGTGGTCTATGACATTCTCGCCAAGCTGGATGCCCCTACCAAACCGCATCAGATCGGCATTGAAAAGGAAATGGCCAAAGAAGCCATTCTGTATGCCAAGGAGATCCGAGACCGCTATACGGTGCTCCAGCTCCTTTGGGATCTGGGCGAGCTGGAGAACTTTGCCGACCGGATCGTAACCGAATATTACGCATAAACTCCACTGAGGTGCAAGCAAGATGAAGATCAAAGTCATGTCCTTTAACTTACGCCATCCGGTTCAGGGAGACGGGATCAATTTCTTTCCCAACCGAGAGCCAAAGATCGCATCTGCCATCCAAGAGGCGGCTCCCGACCTCATCGGCTTTCAGGAGGCGACCGAATACAGTCGTTCCTTTTTGCAGAAGACCCTGTCCGACTACGTGGTGTTGGGTTGCGGACGAGAAAGCAACTACAGCGGGGAATCCTGCTCCATCGCATTCCGCAAGGATCGGTTTGAGCTGATCTCTCTGGAGACTAAGTGGCTTTCCACCGCACCGGATACGGTAAACTCCTTTTATGAGGGTTCGGATCAAAGTAAATATCCCCGAGTGTACGTTCATGCACAGCTGTTCGCACCGGAGGAAGGCGAGCGGCTTCATTTTTACAACGCACACTTGGACCACAAGGGTGCCATGGCACGGGTGCTGGGCATGACCCAAATCCTGCAATCCATTTCCTCCTGTGATGCTCCCTTCGTCCTCACGGGCGACATGAACGCCCGTCCCGACGACATGGCCGTACAGCTTCCCCTGAAGCTCTCCTGCAAAACGGTCAAGGATGCCACCGCTTCCCTCTCCCATACCTTTCACGGCTTTGGAAGATATGAGGAAGGGATCAAGATCGACTACATCTATACCGATGCCGACTTCTCCCAAACCTATGCCGTAGAGGATCGACCCAAGGACGGGGTGTATATCTCCGACCATTTCCCCATTTGCACCACCATCGAATTATAAAAGCACAAAAGGAGGAACATCATGGAACAAAAAGTAACCCTTGCCGCTCACAGAGGTTGGCGTGCAAAATATCCCGAAAATACCATGCGAGGCTTTCGAGAGGCCTTGAAGCTGGACATTGATGCCATTGAAATGGATGCGCACATGACCGCAGACTATCAGATCGTGGTCTGCCACGATGCAACCCTGTACCGCACCACGGACAAAACGGGTGCCATTTGACTAATGTGCCTGGCACAGGTTCGGGAGGCGGACGCAGGAATCAATTTCGGCGAGGAATTCAAAGGCGAAAAAATTCCCACCTTTGAGGAATTTTTGGAGCTGATGGCCACACGCCCCGACATCCGCCTGCTGTTGGAGCTGAAGGACTATCCCGAGGAGCTGGGCGATTTTGCCTATGCCTCTGCGGGTGCTACCCTTGCGCTGTGTCAGAAATACGGCATTTTCGGCCGTGACCGACTGACCATCATCACCTTCTCCACCGGCATCTGCGCTTGGCTTCGTGCCCGTTATGCCAAGGAGGACTTTTACATCCATGGCTTCTATCCCAAGACCAAGATGAAGGGCTACCAATCGGACGACCCGTACAAATATTATGATGAGGTCTGCCTGTTCAACAGCGGAGAAAAAGACCCTCAAGGCTTCCCCATCCGGCGTGACAGCATCGTAGCAGACAAGGCTCGGTACAAAGAGTTCGAGCTGATGGGCATCAAGCCCTGCGTCTATTACAGACTGAACGTGGACGAGGAGGTCTATCGGAAGTCCTTGGAGAACGGTGCCATCGGCTTTACCTGTGACGACCCCGATATCTGCGGAGAGATCTTGGACCGTCTGGGTGCCAGACCATTGAAGAAATAATCATCCCGCCTGCAAAAGCAAGAGCCCCAAGCGTATCGCTTGGGGCTCTTTTGGACGTCTCTTCTCCAAGATCATCCGCATTCGATCTCCACCGTCATACCGGCACGTTGACCCGGATGCAAACGGAACATATCGGTTTTCCGCTCCAGATCCTCTACGCCGCCGCCCGCCGGAGAGGGCAGTCCGTTCCACGGTTCCATGCAAAGAAGCGCTGCCTCATCCGTCGCTCCCGTCCAAATTCCAAAATAAGGGCTGTCGGGAAAACGAACGGTGACGGTATGGGAGGCCGTGGGAGAAAACAGGGTCACCGCCTTTGGCCCATTGGCAAAGAAATGGCCGTCAATGGCAAACAGCTCTCGCTTCAGATCCAAATACCGTCCATCCCGAAGCGCAAAGGCCTCTCTGCGCCCCGAATCAAAATATTTCTCACCCAGAATGATCTCCGCCGGGGAGGCATTCTCCCCAAAATCCAGGCAGGTATCCTCGAAGCGGCTGCCCTCCTCCAATGGAACCCGAAAGCAGGGATTTGCAC
>JAFTRT010000160.1 GCA_017462145.1 Clostridia bacterium | reverse complement strand
GCCTTGATGATATCGGTCAAATCCTGATAGCGATCTTGAAAGCCAACCGAGGTAATTAAATTGTTTCGACGAACTGCTTCCTCAACCCGTTCCCCCAGCTCCAAATCAACTGTCATAGGCTTTTCTACCAAAAACGGAATTCCAAGCTCTGCTGCACGAAGCTCCATATCGTCATGTGCCGTTGGCTCCACGCAGATGACCAAAGCGTCGATCGCCTTTGCCGCATGATCCAAAAGATCCGTGTGATCTGCGTAAATCCGATCGCAACCAAACATAGCAGCCGCCTCGTTCCGTCTCTCTTCTATGGGATCCGCAACGGCCACGACCTGAACGTCTTCCATTTGAAGAAAGCTCTTCATGTGCGATTTTGCACGCCCGCCGCAACCGATCAAACCAATGTTCAAGGGTTTCATCTCATATCCTCCTTTTTTTGCGAAAGCTCTTTACAAGTGCTTCGCTCTATGCTATAATTATATTGCATTATTTCCAACAAATCAATCTAAAAATATTGGTTTTACTATAAGGATATTGTATGATATTTGCTGAAATTGACAAGCATTCCACCGCACTTCCCTTCGTACTGAAAACACTTTGTGATCATAGCCGCCAAAATCCCATCTCTCGGCCAAACGGAAATTCCTTTCATCAATTTCTTTGGGTCACCCAAGGAGAGGGCTTTTTTGAGATCGCCGGTCAACGGCTTTTGCTATCGGAGGGGAATGGGATCTTTACCAGAGCCATGGTTCCTCATGCTTACGGAGGAGACGAATTTTATACGGCATGGTGTACATTTTTACTGCCGGAACAAACACTGGATTATATCGGAGTAGGAGAGTATCTGCCATTTCGTGTTCCCACCAATCTGCCATTGGAAACCAAACAATTGCTACACTTTGCCAACGGTAATAGCACCCCTTGGTCCCGTTCGGCGGCAGGATACTCCTATGTAACCGAGTTGTTTACGGCCATTTTGTCTTCCAAGGAATCCAAGGCCGTTCGCGTTCGCCGTTTACTGGAGCAACGGTATGCAGAACCCCTGACTCTCCTTGAAATTGCCGAATATCTGAACACCGACCGTTTTCTGCTTTGCCATCTTTACAAGCAGGAATACGGTATTACCATGATGGATGATCTGAATCGCATTCGTATCCAAAAGGCAAAAAAGTTTCTGAAAAGCAGCTCCGAACCCATTGAGACGGTTGGCAAGCTATGCGGCTTTGACAGTCCAAGCTATTTTGGGAAACGCTTTCGAGAAACCGTAGGCTGTACCCCTACGGATTACCGCAAAAAGCATCTCTGACAACATATAAGAAAAAGGCCATCGGATTTCCCCCGACGGCCTTTTCTTTTTTGTTTCTTATCGTTCAATCTCTTCCATGATATAGGCTTCCAAAACGTCGCCAACCTTGATATCGTTGAAGCGTTCCAGTCCGATACCGCACTCGTAACCCTGAGCTACCTCACGGACGTCATCCTTAAAGCGGCGGAGCGAGGAGATCTTATCCTCAAAGATCACCACGCCGTCACGGACGACACGGATCATAGCCGAACGGATGACCTTACCGTCCTGAACGTAAGAACCCGCAATGGTTCCCACGTTGGGAACGTGAATGGTCTGACGAACCTCTGCATGACCCAACAGGTTCTCACGGAACTTGGGAGCCAACATTCCCTTCATGGCATCGGTGATCTCATTGATACAATCGTAGATGATGCGGTAGGTACGGATCTCCACGTTCTGACGCTCGGCACTGTCAATGGCCGCCTTGTTGGGACGGATATTGAAGCCAACAATGATCGCATTGGAAGCGGCCGCCAACATGACGTCACCCTCCTTAATGGCACCAGCTGCGACATGGATCACACGAACTCTGACCTCCTCATTGGAAAGCTTCTCCAGAGACTGCTTGACAGCCTCTACCGAGCCGCCCACGTCAGCCTTTACGATGATGTTCAGCTCCTTGACACCCTCAGAGATTTGTGCAAACAGATCGTTGAGGTTGGCACGGGCATTGGCCTTAAAGATCTCTTCCTTGGCTCTCTCTCTTCTCTGATCGGCCAACTCTCTTGCCATTCTTTCGTCGGCAACGGCATTGAATTCGTCACCCGACATAGGAACTTCTGCAAGACCGATGATCTCCACGGGAACAGAGGGCTTTGCCTCCTTGACCACACGACCCTTATCGTCGGTCATGGCACGAACGTGTCCCACAGCCGTGCCGGCAATGACGATATCACCGCTGTGAAGCGTACCGGCCTGTACCAAAACGGTTGCAACGGGGCCTCTTCCCTTATCCAATTTGGACTCGATGACAATACCCTTTGCACGGCGCTTGGGATTCGCCTTCAGCTCCTTGACCTCGGCAACCAACAAAACGCTTTCCAGCAGATCGTCAATACCCATACGGGTCAGAGCCGATACGGGAACGCAGATCACGTCGCCGCCCCATTCCTCGGGAACCAAGTCGTACTTGGTCAACTCCTGCTTGACCGCATCGGGATTTGCACTGGGTTTATCCATCTTATTGATGGCAACCACAATATCGATTCCTGCCGCCTTGGCATGGTTGATGGCCTCAATGGTTTGGGGCATGATACCGTCGTCGGCAGCTACGACCAAAATGGCAATATCGGTAGCCTGTGCACCTCTTGCACGCATAGCCGTAAAGGCCTCGTGACCGGGGGTATCCAAGAACGTAATATCCTGTCCCTTGACCTTCACACGGTAAGCACCGATGTGCTGGGTAATACCGCCCGCCTCACCGGCCGTTACGCTGGTATTGCGGATCGCATCCAAAATGGAGGTCTTTCCGTGGTCAACGTGACCCATAACACAAACAACAGGTGCACGGGGAACCAGATTCTCGGGACCGTCTTCTTCTTCGTCGAACAACCGCTCCTCAATAGTCACGACGACCTCCTTGGTAGCGGCAATGCCAAGCTCATCGGCAACAATCGCAGCCGTATCAAAGTCTACCGTCTGGTTCACCGTGACCATCATACCCAGCATCATCAACCGTTTGACCACCTCACCGGAGGTAACCTTCAAACGGGATGCCAGATCGCTGACGATGATCTCGTCGGGCAACGTCACGCTGACGGGAGCCTTGGTTACAGGCTGTGTGCTCTTCTTCTGAGCACCCTTTTGATGCTTTCCTTTTCCAAAAGGCTGTGCTTTCGCCTGATTGTTCTGCTTTTTCAGCTTTTGGTTTCCGCCTCGAATATCGCCAACCGAATCGGGAACGAAATGATCCAATCTTTCATCGTATTTGGAGAGATCCACACTTCCGCCTCGCATATCCACGACACGGGTAGCACCTCTCTGCTTGTGTACCTCATCCCCCTTGGCAGTCTGACTGCGAACGATGGGTTGGGGCTTGAACTTCTCTCTGGGGGCATTTTGAGAACGCTCATCCTTATCACGGAACGAACCGCCGCTCTTGGGACGGTCACCGCCCTGATAGGGAGGTCTCTGCTGTCCGCCGAAGGGAGCATTGGCTATGGGAGCATAGCCGCCTTGGGGAGCAGG
>JAFTRT010000159.1 GCA_017462145.1 Clostridia bacterium | reverse complement strand
TGATATTTTTTTTGGTGGTGGCTTTTGTGGTCACCTGCTCTACCATGCTGTTTGCAACGCTCATGTCCGCCTCGCTCGCGATCGAACTGACGGGAGAAAATTTAGAGCTTGCTGCCAAGCTGACCTTTCTCAACGTAATATTTCTGACACTGCTATTAACGGTGTTTGATATCATCCGCAACAAGATCACGGTAGAGCGTCCGGTCAATCGAATTGCAGAAGCAACCGAACAAATGATGCAGGGCGATTTCTGCGTTCTCATTCCCCCTGCGCGTACCGTTGGCTCCGGTGATAAATTTAACGAGATTATTGAATACATCAACAAAATGACCGAGGAGCTTGCGGGCATGGAGACCCTGCGCACCGATTTTATTGCAAATGTTTCACATGAATTAAAAACACCGCTTGCCGTGATCAAAAACTACAGCACGATGCTTTTGGATCCCTCGCTTTCGGAGGACGAGCGATGCGAATATGTTCGCACCATTTCCGTTGCCTCGCAAAACCTATCCAATTTGATCTCTAATATTCTCAAGCTGAACAAGCTGGAAAATCAGCAAATCTACCCTGTAGCCCAACAATACGACCTTGGCGAGCAGCTTTGCGAGTGCCTATTGGGTTTTGAATCGGCATGGGAGAAAAAGTCTTTGGAAATTGACACCGATATTGAGGACGGCGTGCTTGTGGAAAGCGACCCTGAAATGATGACACTGGTATGGAACAACCTGTTCTCCAACGCCATCAAGTTCACACCCGTAGGCGGTAAGGTAACACTGACCCTAAAAGCCGACAAAAACGATGTACACGTGTCTGTCAGCGACACAGGCTGTGGAATCAGCCCTGAGGTTGGCACACACATCTTTGAAAAATTCTACCAAGGCGATGCCTCGCACGCCACGCAAGGAAACGGGCTTGGATTGACACTGGTCAAGCGTGTAATCGATATCACGGGCAGTGACATCTCGGTGGAAAGCGCGGTTGGGGTTGGCACCGTCTTTACGGTCACAATGCGGAGGTCTAACAATGAAAGCACTTAAAAAGCTTGTAAAAGCCATGCTGTTTCCGTATGTTGCCGTACTGTCCCTTTTAGTGCCACTTTCGGCGGCGTTGCTGATCTATTCGTTCGTCTATGCACAGGGCGAGGGTATGCTAAGTTATGTTTCTTATATACTTTCGGCTTACACGCTAACGGTTTTGTGCTTCCGAATACCGCAAATCATTGCATTTGTCAAGCAGGTCAAAACCCAAAACCGCTATATCAGCCGTCTTCTTGCCAATCCTGCCCTGCGCGTTAAGCTCTCGCTGTACGGCTCGCTCCTGTTCAATACGGCATATGCCATCTTTCAAATGGGACTTGGATTTTATCACGGCTCGTTTTGGTTCCATTCCCTTGCAATCTACTATTTGCTGCTGGCATTGATGCGGTTCTTTTTGCTCCGCGATGCCAGAGCCACCGCATTGGGCGAAAACATTGCCGCCGAATACCGTCGATACCGTTTTTGCGGTGTGGTTCTTCTCTTTATGAACTTAGCATTGGCGAGTATCATCTTTTTCATCACCTATTTTGGACGCACCTTTGAACACCACGCCATCACCACCATCGCCATGGCGGCATACACCTTTACGTCCTTTACGGTTGCCATTGTGAACATGGTCAAGTACCGCAAATACAACAGCCCCGTCATGTCGGCGGCATGGATAATCAACCTTGCCGCGGCAACTGTCTCAATGCTCACACTGGAAACCTCAATGCTTACCGCATTCGGTGCAGA
>JAFTRT010000158.1 GCA_017462145.1 Clostridia bacterium | reverse complement strand
TAGTACTCTTCCAAGTGCCAAAGCCCCTCCTCGGTGTTGATGTCGGTAGCTCCCAACAGATAGGAGGCATAGAGCGCCAATCTGTAACGGCGGTAGCGCGCCTCGCTCTCATGGGGCGTAGTATACCATTGCACCGCATGGTGAACGCCATAGGTAGGCATGGAAAATTCCTTTGCTACACCGCGAAGGAAGCCCATGAGGGGTTCCATGGAGTTGTACATGGTTTCGGCTCCCATCCAGGAAAATCCCGCTTCCTTGAAGGTGCGGAACAGTGCCGAAGGTCCCGTATGACGGGTGTCGCTCTCACGGCGAAGCTTCCTCAGGGATTTCACCGCCTCCGCGTGGTGGCGGGAATAGGACCAATCCGTACTGCGGTAAAAGCCGCTGATCATTTGTCCATCTGGCAAATACGAGATAGGCTCTCGCCGCCGTGAGCCTATATGCTCGGGATCCTCTTGAAAAGCAAACTGGTACAGATTGTGATCCATTTCGCTATAGAAGGTCTTGACCGGCTGCGTTATGCCGCCATAGTAGTGTATGTTGTCCAATTCGTGCATCTGGATTCCGTAAAAGCCCTTGCCCCGAAGCATCTCGGCATCGGGCTGGGCGGAAAGCCCCTCGATCTCCCGACCGTCCCGCATCAGCACGTATTTCAGATCCAACTCTCGCATCAGACGGCAAAACTGTTTCCAAACCGCCCGATTTAACGTTCTCGTCCCCGACCAACGGTACGCAGGACGAATGGTAATAAAATCTCCTACGTGGTTGAACAGATACCAGGACAGATATTCCTCCATCTGCTCCTGCTCCTGACAAATATAGATCATATCGCCTGTTCCCGTAACCACACGGTCTTTCCCACGGCAAACGATACGCCGAACCTCTCCCTCGGCAACCGTTCCCTCACAGGATAGAGAGAAAGCGGCGTGCTCGCAGGGCTCGGCACAATCCAACAGCACACCGTGCAAGCCGGCCTCCCGGAAGAACCATTCCTCCTTGCCCGAAAGCGCAGGGCTTTGACAATGGAGCTTGACCCGAAGATTGGGGCGCTCGGTGCGTACCAGTACCCTTGCTTTTCCTCCCGCAGGTGCCGCCTCGGATACGGCAAGAACGGAAATGAGAGCAGCAGGCTGTTCGATGATCCCCACCTCGTAAACGGTATAGGGCAAGGGATCGTGATAATCCGAAATCAGCTCATAGGAGACCGTGTTATGAGGTTTCAAATATTGGGACGGCAACGTGATCTCCCACTCGGAATGGCGGTGGCTTCGTTCAAAGACCTCGCCGGTGTGGATGATCTTACCGTTGAGACGAACACGAAATTCGGGCCATTCCTTACGGCTCAAAAATTGAGCCAGCCACTCAAATTTCGCATTGGCGGGAGCAGCTTCGTTGAAGGAAGGAAGCAGGTTTTGACCGGCTCCCGACAAAAACGGTTGTTCCACGTAGCATTCGCCCCGATATCCCTTTCCTTCCACAAAAACGCAGACGTGCGCCGCATCCTTGGGAATCTCAAAGGCCTCGCACAAGCGCAGCCCCGTGTAGCTTCCCTCGGGAAACGGCAGCAGAATGCGGCGGTCGGGAGGATTGCTCACCGAACGGGGATCCACCCCCTCGTGACGGAAGCGAACGTCGATCCGCATTTGCAGATATCCACCTTTCGTAAAGGCGAGATCCTTTGCACTGACCGTAATACCGCCCTCCCACGCCGTGGGAACATCTGCCATTTTCAAATAGGACAGCATGGGTGGCCATGGAATTTTTTTATACACCCGTTTTAAGTAGGTCTCATATTTCTTGCAGGAAAGATCCAGACAAAAACGGTCCCGAATGGCATGCTTGCGATCCAGCGCATCGGTCAGCATCCGATAGAGCTGTGGGCCGTCCGGCTCGTCCTTCCACATATAATATTGCTCGGTCTCCCCCACGGTAAACAGACGGTAACGCACGTTTTCCTTGGGTTCGACCGCAAAAGACAGATCGATCCCCTTGCCCTTGGGGCGCATGGTCATACCGTTCGGTTCCCCGTCGTATATCCTCGTATAACGTTCAAAACTCATCACAGATCTCCTTTCAACATGGAAATGGCTTACCCTATCATACCATACCTGTTTTTCAAAGACAAGGCACTTTTCAAAAAAAAACCGTTTTTGCAAAAAAAATGTCCGTCCACACAAAAAGGACAGAAAACGTCTCTCGTTCTCTGTCCTTTTCTTTTCTTTAATCGTAGGAATGGTCAATGGGCAACACAGGCAACAGATTGCCCATACTGATCTGCGGATGACGGAAGCAAGGACTTCCCTCCAGCGTGACCGTATACAGCATGGCACCGTTTAAGCGAATGGCCGGACGGATGGGCTTTCCCTGCAAGGAATTCAGGGTTGCGTTCTTCCAACGGATCACCTTGTCCGTGCTCTCCTCGTTCTCAAAAGGAATACAATCCTCAAAGGAGAATCCCTCGTAAGGCCTTCCTTGATCGTCCAAAATAGCCACCGTCAGCGTACCGAGACAAGCGTTGCAATTGACGGAAAGCTCTCCGCCGTGACAAACGAATCGCTTCAAATAGACCATACTGCTCTTTCCCAAGCCCTCAATGGCGCAAAAGCCGTCCTTGCGGATCCCGTAAAAGGCGGTGGTGGAAAATTTACGCAAAACCTTGTCCGATCCGTGCATAATGGCAGTAGCACCGCCGCACAGCACCGTTCTTCCATCGGGGGTGTTGCAGGTATTCAAAAGCCAAAGCTGTTTGCAGCCAAATTCGGGCGGCAAAGGACGCTCGCAAACGGGAGAGAGCCCCGTGGGGCTGAAATGCTCACCGTCATAACTGTAGTACAGATCGCAGTCCATATAGCCGTACAGATCGGTCAGATCGGGCTGTCCCATGTCGGTCATAAATCGCCATACAAGGCCGTAGAACATACCATCGGCCTCGTTGGCACCCATGGAATAAAACTGCACCCCGTTGTTTCCGTCTGCCGCAGGATGAAGCATAAGCGTGGGACGGCTCCACTGACAAAAATCCCGGGACGTCATCCGAAAAATACGGCGATCCATGATGGTAGCCCGCATCAGAATGGAATACTCCTCCGTATGAGGATTGTAATACACACCGTTGTAAGCGTCACTGTAATCCTCATGGATCTTTCTCATATCGGTGAAATGAATACCATCCTTGGAATGAGCGGTAAACATACACCGACGGCTTCGGTCGTTGGCCCGAAAATTGCCTGCCAAAATGTAGTTGTCCACTCTGCCCTCATGGGTGCAAAGTGCCACCGAGCAGCCGTGAATTCCGTCCGGATCCAAACCCTCTACTTCGCAAAGTGTTCCCTTTCCTCCGATCAGATCCTCCACCGTGTCGGCCTCTGCCAACAGCAGCTTGCGGATCTCGGTACTGCGAGGGGACATTGGCACCTCATAGTACAAACGATACTTGCCTACGTTGGGATCGTAAAAGAAGCTGGTATAGGTCTGATAGGGATTGTCATCCACGTACTCCCCTAACTTTTCGGGGCGGAAGGTCCGTCTGACGGTGCCCGGACGGGCGGCAACGTAAAAGTCGTCAAAAAAACAAATTTTTGCTTTCATAGCCATTCCTCGCTTTCCATCGCTCCCGATCAGTACCGTTGTCTCATCCCCGTACTGGTATGCCCCAAAGGCAAGCCATCACGGTACAGGTGAGAATCATTGGAGAGCGTCATCACTCTGGCTCGTGCATAACCATTCAGATGATAATTTTCCCGTCCCTCGTCAAACAGGATGGCGGTCATTCCCGTATGCCGCAATTCAAAATGCTCGGCATAATAGGGATACGGAACGTCCAACACCTCGCTCAAAAAGACCTTTCCAAACCCCTCATGGGCAAACAACGCAATACGCTTGTCGGTCTGCTTGGCCGTCACCTTGTAAAGTCCCTTTTCTCTATCGTGCTCAAAGCCCAGCGAGGCCAACCACGCATCCGCTTCCCGTCTCACCCTTTGAAAATAGGACACAAAGCCAAGCCCATCAAAGGCAGGATGCTCATACCACCGATCTCCCATTTCCCGAATCTCACGGGAACAAAGAAGCTGAGAATATTTGGGATGAGACCACAGCCACGTTTGATGTCCGTCATCCATGGGATAGGAGCAAGCCGAAAAGCCATGCTTCTCATGCATCCAATCCATGGTGTGGCAGGAAAGTCCCGTCAGCTCGCAGGTGGGCTGTGCCGTCTGTATGGCTCGGGTGGAGGTAGAGGAATACACCTCATCTACGCCAAACAGCGCAAGCCGCTTGGCCACGGCCTCAGCCTGCCGCTGTCCCAAGGGGGTCAATGAATCCGGATCGTAGATGGGATCGCCGTGCCGAATATAATATAGGATCATGTCATCGTCCTCTCTTTTTCACCTTGATAGAATTATTATACCGCAAGAGAGGAAAAATGTCAACTCAAAGAGGAGGACAAACCATTCCGCAAACGGACAACTTTGCTCCGTTCATGTCGTCTTTTGGCACAAAGCCGCAGAAGATGGTTCAAAGCAATTGCCAACACTTGACATTCATAGGATTCCATGATATACTGAAAAAAACAATTTAGGAGGATCCAATGAAACGACTTCTTTCTTGTATGACAGCACTCTTCCTCTGCCTTTCTCTTTGCACCGCTTTGGTCAGCTGCAACGAAACCGAAGAACCCCATGAACACAGCTTCCGGTCGGAGTGGACATACGACAAAACCTCTCACTGGCATGAATGTATCGGTGAATCCTGCCCGAAACAGAAGGACAAAGCCGAGCACACTTGGGTGGATCGGGGCGTGATATCCGATGCAACCCCTGAAAGTGACGGCGTGGCACAGAAGGAATGCTCCGTCTGCAAGGCCACAGAAAACGCCTCCGTCACATTTGCCGGTATCAGCAAAAGCAAATGGGACACCATGCTCTCGGCAGCCAATTTTGAAAATTACACCCTCACCACCGAAGGTGTGATGACTGTTACCTCCGCAACCAACAGCTTTCCCGCTTCCACCTCCCGTGTCAAGACCATTTGTAACATGACGGCAGACAAGATGGCCCTCCAGCTCTTTGCAGCGGATGAAAACGCTCAGATCACCGACTCCAATGCCGAAATCATGGTCTATGACGGTGAGATCGCCAAAGCGCAAAAAGTGCAATACGCACAGTTATTTTTGACCGTTTTGGAGGGCTACGAGCATTTTGTCTATGATGCCGAAACCCAAACCTACAAGATCACCGAAACGATCACCATCCAAAAAAATTTGGAAAGCGTTGTAGTAGGCGGTGACGACAGTGTCTCCACTATGGAGGTTCCCGCCGTGATCGTGATCAAAAATGCCGAAGCCACCCTGTCCGCTGATGGCAAGATCCTAAAGCTGGTATGTGATTACAGCCAAGCCATGGAAATGAACAACGACACCGTTACCACCTCCGGACTGACCACATGGATCTTTACCGATTACGGCACCACCGTAATCGAAGCAACCAAATCGTAAACAAGACACGCCGTTTGGAATACTCCAAACGGCGTGTCTTGTTTACGGTACCGCTGATGCGACCGTTCAAGAGACCGAAAGCGTCAAGCCCGTGTCATCAAATAGGTACGCAGTGGAATACGAAAAGACAAAGGTGCTTCCGTTCGCAAAAGCAATACGAACGGGAAGTCCGTTCTCATACTGAACATCCGTCACATAAGCATCTGCACAATCGGTTGCTGAGCAGAAATAGTCAAAGGAATCCATCAGGTTGCCCGCTTGGGAGTAGATCTCCACAACGTCGATCGTGCTGCTGTAAATACCGCCCTGACCAACGCTGTGCTGCTTGATCAAGATGCAATTTTCTTCGTCGTCATAGGTGTAGGTATAGTCGATGATCCGTTTGCTGGATACCCGATCGTGAGGCCGCTCATACAGATTCTCTGCATGGATCACCCTGCCCTGATCGTCATAGGTATACGTGTAGGTGATGTTAACAGCGGTCTTGTAGCGACAGATCTTTTGGATACAGTTTCCCCCGTCATCATAAGTATAAACCACCGCCATGTACGTGTCCAGATCGGCAGTCAACTCACGAGACAACGTAAGACGCCCTTGCTCGTCATACTGGTGAAAAGTGTTTCCCTCTCGGATGAGCCTTCCGTCCTCGTCGTACACAAAGACGGTTCCGCCCCAACCTTTATAATCAAATCCCTGCCACACTCTTCTGCCCAGGTCATCCAAAATATAGTTATCCACGTTGTCGGTGATGTGCTCTCCCCCATTTTGGAGACGGCTGATCTGTTGGACCGACACGCTTCCGTTTTGGATGACAGAGAACCGTTCCACCATCTCACGAGACTGCTTGTAGTCTCCAAAGGATACAAATCGCTCATACAGATCCTTCCATTCGGTTTGCTTGGCCGCCATGGGAAGGTCCGCATCGCTTTGGGAGGACAGCGTCAGGATCCATTCTTCGCTGCACAGCTCCGCATCCGAGTAGGTATTTTCCAGTAAACGACGCAAATCGTTGATTGCCTCTTGATATCCCTGTTCTCTGCCATCGGTGGTCTCCTCTTCGGAAGGCTCCTGTGCACCTTGGTTGCCCGTGGTGGTGCTTGCCTCGGTGGTGATGCTCGCCTCCGTACTGCCCCTTCCGTCTCCCGAGGGATCGGTCTCGGATCCGCCGCCCGTACTGTCACAAGCGCACACCAACAGCACCAGCAGGCACGCCAAAATCAAAGAAAAAATTCGTTTCCGTCCATTCATATTCGGTTCCTTTCCCATAACCAATCAACAGAATCGCTTTCCCACGGGCTCCCCCGCAGAATCCTCAGCTCCATACCATTATACCCCCTCCCGGGAAGGATGTCAATACCACATCCAAATAAATAT
>JAFTRT010000157.1 GCA_017462145.1 Clostridia bacterium | reverse complement strand
GAAGGGCGGACAGTGAAAAGATCCCTCCCGTCATCTCCAAGGTTCCGTACAGCAGAGAAGAGAACACGGAAGGAAAGCGGATGGGAAGCCATGCAAGCATACAGTCCAAGAGCGCACCGACACAGGAAAAGGTCAGAACAAAGGCACAGACTCGGATCATTCCCTCCATCGAAGCCATCACCGCCTCGGTAAACAGCAAGGCGGAACAGGGGCGAGGGGGCGGAGAGGGAGCAGAAACGGTTTGGGTGGGGGGATTGGATCGGCCCAATCGGAGCAGAAACGAGGCAACGAGGGATGCAAGAATGACAGAACCGTACAGGAGAAATCCCGCTTTTGCAGAGTCAAACAGACCCATTCCCACGCTTCCCACCAAAAAAGCAGGGCTGGGAATACTGCAAAGAGGCAACGCATACTGTGCCTCCTCCGAGGGGATGAGGCCTTCTTCGTATAGCCGTTTGAGGATTCGTGCTCCGATGGGAAAGCCGCAAAGCATTCCCAACAGGAGAGCGGCGCTTCCGCCTTCGGAAAGCCCCAGAAAACGGCGTACGGGAGCGGGAACAAATCGGCCTGCATCTTCGGAGAGACCCAAGGACAGCATCAGCTCCGACAGGATCAAAAAAGGGAAAAGAGAGGGGACGAGTGCCCGTCCGCATAGGGAAAGGGTCTGCCGCAATCGGTCTCCCACCATGGAGGATTGCCACAGCAAAAGGAGGAGAAGGCAGAGCAAGACCGCCAAGGGGAACAGACGGGTCAAAAAGACCGTTTTCTTGCTTTGGCGGTATTTCTTTCGGGCACTTTGGGTCATGGCAGAGCCTCCTTTGGCATAAAGATAGAATCGTGTGAGGTTGATACAGTTTACGGAATCCGCAGACCGATTATACCCACCGGAAAGGAGTGTATCCATGAAAAAAAGGCGGAGCGAAGCATCGCTCGGTGCCGCAGACGGCACCACTCCCTCCAAACCCTCTTTACGAGAGCGGATGTGCCGCAACATGGGGCTTTCTCCCGATCTGCTTCCGGGGGGAACGCTGTTGGAGCTTCGGGATCGTCACCTGCTGACCCTGCGGGGCGGTGGCAAGATTCTGCTGTATTCTCCCACCGAGGTGCGCATCGCCTTGCCCCACGGCTGTCTTTGTATTTTTGGGGAACGGCTGTTGTGCACCTCTTACTATTTAGGGGCGGTGAGTGTGGAGGGAACCATTTGTCAGGTGTCCTTTGAGATGGAAAGGGGAGAGGGGTCATGACGTTTTTTGTCAGCGGATACCGCACGTTGGAAATCCCGAAGGATGCGGGAGCGGCTTTTTTGAATCTGTGTGCCGACTACGGTTTGGTCTATCGGGAGGCGGAGGATCCCAAAGCGAGGGAAGAGGGACGACTGCGCTTTTGCGTATCCGAGCTGACGGCACGGCGGTTGCTCGGGCTCTTGCGTTCTGCCGAGATCCCTTTTGAGGAAATTGAACGGGGCGGGTTGTGGACATGGCTTTGTGCACTGGGAAAACGTCCGGGGCGACCGGTGGGAGCGTTGTGCTTTGCGTTGTTGCTGTTTGTCTTCAGCGGCGTGCTTTGGGATATTCGCATCGATGGCTGTGTGCGCTTGCGAGAGCAGGAGGTACGGGATCTTTTGTCGGAATGCGGGCTTCGCACGGGACTGTGGCGGTCGGCGGTGGATACGGCAACCATTGAGAATCGGGTTATGATCCTGTCGGATGACGTTTCCTGGCTGAGCATCAATATCATCGGTACGGTGGCACAGGTGGAACTGAGGGAGACCGCTCCCATCCTTGAGGCCGAGCCGCCCATGGCCGCCGCCAATTTGGTGGCCGAGCGAGATGGGCAGATCCTTTGGATGGAGGAGGTTCGGGGCAATGCGGCGGTGATGGCGGGCGACACGGTGTCCGAGGGCCAGCTTTTGGTGGGGGGACTCTACGGAAGCGAGACCGACGGCTTTCGCTACACGGTGGCCAAGGGGAAGGTCTTTGCCGAGACGGCCAGAAGCTTGGAGGTGAAAATCCCTCTTCAATATGAGAAAAAAGTCTATACGGGACGCATTTTTACCGAAAAATATTTTATTTTCTTTGAAAAAGAAGTAAAATTTTTTGGAAAGTGTGGAAATTTGTATGGGAGTTGTGATACAATAGACACAACAGAGTATTTCAGCGTGTTTGAAGGAGAGGATCTGCCTGTTGGCATCCGGACGGTTCGCTATCTGGAGTATGAGACCGTACAGGCCGAACGGACCGAGGCAGAGGCGGCCGCCCTTGCCCGTTACCGTCTTGGCTTGTTGAGCGAGCGTGAGACCGAGGGGGCGGAGCTGTTGTCCTTTGAAACTTGGGCGGAGATCGGTGAGGGTGTGTACCGTTTGCGGATGCATGCCACCTATATCGAGGATATTGCCGCCGTGCGGGAGATACCGCTGGAGGGCGTGCCGTTTGCAACAGGAACGGCACGCAGAGGGAGGTCTTATGGAGCAAGCAATTGTGAAGATCGAGCACACCGAGCTGACCGCACGGCTGTTCGGCAGCTTTGATATCAACGTGCGAATGGTGGAAAAGGCGTTCGACGTCCGCATCCGAAATCGGGGAGATGAGGAAGGGGATGCCGTTCTCATCACGGGAGAGCTGACCGAGCAGGTTCGCATGGCGGCAGATGCCATGGGCTATCTCAAGGAAATGGCCGCTTATAACGAGACCCTGACCGAGCAACAGGTGGGATACGTCATTTCCATGGTACGGGACGGCAAAGGAAGAGAACTGGACGGAATGAAGCAGGAATGCATCTGCATCACCACCAGAGGAAAGCCCATCAAGGCCAAGACCGTGGGTCAGCGGCAATACGTGAACGCCATTTCCAAAAACACGGTGGTGTTTGGAATCGGCCCTGCGGGTACCGGCAAGACCTTTTTGGCAGTGGCCATGGCGGTACGGGCTCTGCGGGAAAAGCAGGTCAGTCGGATCATTCTTTCCCGTCCTGCCATTGAAGCGGGAGAAAAGCTTGGCTTTTTGCCGGGAGATCTGCAAAGCAAGATCGACCCCTATCTCCGCCCGCTGTATGATGCCATCTACGAGATGATGGGGCCGGAAAATTATCAGCGGCACTTGGAAAAGGGAAGCATTGAGATCGCTCCCTTGGCCTATATGCGGGGACGGACCTTGGATGACAGCTTTATCATTTTGGACGAGGCGCAAAACGCCACTCCCGAGCAGATGAAGATGTTTTTGACTCGTCTCGGCTTTCATTCCAAAGCGGTCATCACGGGCGACCTGACGCAGACCGATCTTCCCTACGGGCAAAAGAGCGGCCTTTCGGTAGCGGTGAAGATCTTAGACGGTGTGGATGATATTGCCGTTCATTCCTTTACCGAGCGGGATGTGGTACGCCATCCCTTGGTGCAGAAGATCATTTTGGCTTATGAAAAGCACGAGCAAAGCCTGGCCAAGGCCAATGAGAAAAAGAGAGAAGAACGAAAACAGACCTACCGCCACTCCCAAAAGGGCGAATGAGCGGAAAAAAGGAGGACATACCATGGGAAAGACCATGATTTATTTTGCAAACAATCAGGACGGAAAAACCGTTACCTACGGCCTCAAGCGGCTGATCCGCCGTGCCGTGGTGCACACGCTTGCTTACGAGCAATTTGAAAACGATTGCACGGTTTCGGTGCTCCTGACCGACAACGAGGGCATTCGCCGTTTGAATGAAGAGTACAGAGGAATCGACAGCCCGACCGACGTGCTGTCCTTTCCCCTTGTCGATTTTGAGGGGGGCGAGGAGCCTCCTGCGGACGAGCCCGGCGTGGCCTTGGGTGACATCGTGCTGTCCTTGGAGCGTGCAGAGGAACAGGCATTGGAATTTGGCCACAGCTTTGAGCGGGAGGCCGCTTTCCTGTGCGTTCATTCCATGCTCCATCTGTTGGGCTACGATCACGTGAACAGCGAGGAAGAGGACAGGGAGATGCGCAGCCGTCAGCGTGCCATTTTGAAGGAGATGGGCTTGGAGATCACCTCCGAGCAGACGGGGGAGACGGTATGAAGCGAACGGGATTTATTGCCATTGTAGGACGCCCCAACGTGGGAAAATCCACGTTGTTGAATCAAATGCTGGGGGAAAAGGTAGCCATTGTGTCCAATAAGCCTCAGACGACCCGAAATCGCATTACGGGAATTCTCACCAAGGGGGAGGATCAATTTGTCTTCCTGGATACTCCCGGTATGCACAATCCCAAGAACAGCTTGGGTGAATTTATGGTCAAGGCGGCTGATTCCACCATGCGAGAGGCCGATGCGGTGGTGTTGGTGATCGATACGGGGAAGGAGCCCTCCAAGGTGGAGGAATCGGTGATTGCCTACTTGAAAAAAAGCGGAATTCCCGCCATTTTGGCACTCAATAAGATCGACCAGTATCGCAGAGAAGAGCTGGCAGAGACCATTCAGCGTTATGCGGATCTCCATTCTTTTACCGCCTTTGTTCCGATCTGTGCCAAAAACGGCAAGAACGTGGACGAGCTGCTGGAGGAATGTTCTGCCTTTTTGTCGGAGTCTCCTTGGTTCTTCCCTGAGGATATGGTCACCGATCAGCCTGAACGGCAGATGGCTGCCGAGATCATTCGGGAAAAAATCTTGCGTACGCTCAATCAGGAGATTCCTCATGGAACCGCCGTCGTCATTGAAGAGTTCAAGGACGAGGGCACGTTGGTTCGTATCCGTGCGGAAATCTTTTGCGAAAAGGCCTCTCACAAGGGCATCATTGTGGGCAAGGGAGGCGCATCTCTCAAGCTCATTGGAAGCTATGCCAGAGAGGATCTGGAGAAGCTGCTTGGCGTGAAGGTTTATCTGAATCTTTGGGTCAAGGTCAAGGAAAACTGGCGTGAGAGTGCGGGAACGGTGAGCAATTTCGGCTACCGTGAGGAGCAATGACCCATCTGACAAACAGGAGGTAGGCCATGAAACTGGTTGCAGACGGGCTGGTGCTCCGTCAGACCGACGTAGGCGAGAGCGATAAGCTGTTGACGGTGCT
>JAFTRT010000156.1 GCA_017462145.1 Clostridia bacterium | reverse complement strand
TCCACTCCAACGAAAAGGGACGCCGATAGTAGCCGTCAATGCTGACGACATTGTTGACCCGATGGGGGAAGGTAGCCATCGCAGCCAACTCAAAATCAATAAAATACATGTGGTTGGAAAGAAGGATATACGGCGGTTTGAGCCCCTCCATGTTGATTTTTTCTACCTTGTACTGCTTGTTCATCAGCAGAATCTTGGAGAGCAACCAAATCAAGTAGGTGAGGTAGATCGGCTGACGAATGGGATATTTTGCGGTTTTATACCGCTTTTTGTTGGCGTAATTGACTTCAATATCCATGTGTGGTCTTCCTGAAATTGATGTTATCATTATTATAAACGATTTCTTGGAAAAAATCAACAATTATTTACTTTTGCCAAAAAAGGTTGAAAAAAACGGGTTCCAATGGTACAATAAATAGAGATGAAACTCCATGGAGAGGAACGATATGAAATTTGTTTGGTTTGGCCTGGGCATGGTCGGATTGGCCGTTGTTTTGGCATTGTTGGTGGCATATATTTGCTTTTATCGCATTTTCTATTGTCCCGAGAGGAAAAAGGTTCGGGATACCGATCGATATCCCGTCCCGTCGGGAAAGGAATACGAGCCCTTTCGGGATCGGATGTATCAATGGATTCGAGAGGCACGGGAGCTTCCGCACCGTGATGTGAGCATGACCTCCTATGATGGGCTGTGTCTCAAAGGGCGTTTTTACGAATATGCACCGGGTGCTCCCATCGAGCTGTTGCTGCATGGCTATCGAGGCTCTGCGGAGCGAGATCTGAGCGGCGGTGTGGCTCGTTGCTTTGCTTTGGGGCACAGTGTTTTGATTGTGGATCACAGAGCCAGCGGCTTCAGTGAGGGGCATATTATTACCTTTGGTGCCAAAGAGAGCCGAGATTGCGAGGCGTGGATCCAATATATTCTCACGCACATCGATTCCAACGCCAAAATCATCTTGGCAGGCGTTTCCATGGGGGCGGCTACCATCCTGATCACGGCGGCCAAGGAGCTTCCCAAAAACGTAGTGGGCGTGTTGGCCGATTGCGGTTATACCTCGGCAGAAGCCATTATTGGCAAGGTTATGCGGGATATGAAGCTTTCCGACCGCTTGCTTCTCCCGTTTGCACGTCTTGGCGCACGCATCTATGGGGGCTTTCGTCTGGCAGATGCCGCTCCCATTCATGCCATGCAGCAGTGCCGCTTGCCCGTTTTGTTCATTCATGGTGACGGGGACAGCTTTGTACCTTGTGATATGAGTCGCCAAAATTTTGAGGCTTGTACGGCTCCTAAAAAATTGGTCATCATTCCCGATGCGGCTCACGGCCTTTGCTTTCCGGTAGCACCCGAGGAATATGTGAAAGAAGCAAAAGCGTTTTTTGATCCGCTGACACAATAAACCGTATACAAGACAGACGGGAGCGCACCGTGGGGTGCGCTCCCGTCTGTTTTTTATTTATTGGATGTGTCCCGATGGATAGGTCAAGTCCATCAAATAGGCCGCCGTTTCCTCGGGGGAGCTTTTCATGCCATTCCGTACCCAAAAGAGGACGGTCTCCGAAAAGGAACAGACCAGATGATTCAACACGAAGGGAGGAGGGAGATGAGAGGGAAATTCATCCAGATGCTCGGAAAACAAAACGGTCAGATATTCTTTCATATATCGCATCCAAATATCGACGCTTTCGGAGGCAAAGAGACCGTGGAGATCGGAGCGATGCTCCCGCAGATGCCAAAGAATGTGTCCCAGCTTACTTTCCAAACTTTCCTTTCCGTTTGGCGGATATTCGCAGAGCTGACCCTCGAAAATATGCTCAAAAATATCACTGCACATGGCTTTGAGTAAATGATCTTTGGTTTCAAAGTGAGCGTAAAAGGTGCTTCGACCCACATCGGCACGGTCAATGATATCTTGCACGGTAATGTGTTCGTATCGCTTTTTTTCCAAAAGAGAGCGAAAGGCTTTGAAGATCGCATCTCTTGTCTTTTTTTGCCGTCTGTCCATGCTTCCTCCGTACATTTTTACAATTTTGTTCGTTAAAAAACAAAAACGACTCTTTTTTTCTTGATTTTTTTCTCAGCGTTGATTATAATGAAATCGTAACGGAACAATCTGTTCAGTAACAGATATATTATATCAAATCTTTTTGGTGTTGTCAACCGAGAAAGGAGCTTTTTATGATTCAAAAATGGATCCATAAGCTGACCGACGTTCCTGCAACCGTCATCAGCGGTGTCTTTTTGCTGGCAGGGTTGGTATTACCTTGGGTTTTGCACAGAGATCTGCCCCTGTGGGGAAACCCTGTTTGGGTCACCTTGGTGATTTCGGGAACCCCTTTGCTGGTTTCTGCGGTTCGAAAGCTGATCCGAAACCGAGGAATTGCCAAAATATCCTCCGCACTGTTGGTGTCCACCGCGATGATCGCAGCTGTGATTATCGGAGACCTCTTTGCGGCAGGTGAGGTTGCTTTTATTATGGCGGTTGGCGAGATCTTGGAGGATAAGACCACGGAGAGAGCCAAGAAGGGGCTGAAAAAGCTCATGACCTTGACACCGACCCAAGGCCGAAAATTGGTCGATGGGGAGGAGCAGATGGTTGCCGCCGAGCTGCTTGGTGTGGGAGATACCGTTCGGATCCTCCCCGGTGAAACCATTCCCGTGGATGGAAGAATCTTGAAGGGTGAGACCACAGTGGATCAATCCATTATGACGGGAGAGTCACTTCCCGTGGATAAAACGATAGGGGACGAAGTCTTTTGCGGTACGGTCAATCGGTTTGGTTCTATTGATATCCAAGCCACAAAGGTAGGGGAGGATTCCTCTCTGCAAAAGCTGATTCGCATGGTCAAGGATGCAGAGGAAAAGCAAGCACCCATGCAACGAACCGCAGACCGATGGGCCAGCATTTTGGTTCCCGTAGCCTTTTTATTGGCAGTTGTCGCAGGTTGGATCCGTATGGACGTTACGACAGCTGTGACGGTGTTGGTCGTATTTTGCCCTTGTGCCTTGGTGCTGGCAACGCCTACGGCGATTATGGCCGCCGTTGGGCAGGCCACCAAGCATGGTGTGATCATCAAGTCAGGCGAGGCCTTGGAAAAGATGGGCCGTGCAGATGTGGTTGCCATCGATAAAACAGGGACGCTCACGGAAGGAACGCCCGGTGTTTGTGAGATCCTTCCCCTGCGAGACGGTGTCGACGAGGAACAATTGTTGATCCTTGCGGCATCGGCAGAGACCAAGAGTGAGCATCCTCTTGGCCGTGCTATTGTTTGTTGCGCCAAAGAGAGAGGGCTTTCCTTTCTTGCGTGTGATGACTTTTTCATGGAAGCGGGCAAGGGGATTCGTGCAACCGTGGGAGAAAAAACGGTCTTGTGCGGCAATGAAAGCTATCTGGCTGAACGAGAGGTTTGCTTTGATGGGCGTTCTGCGGAGCATTTGCATCGTTTGGGAGAGGAAGGAAAGGCCATTGTTGCGGTGGCAGACGACAACGGATTGTTGGGCTTGATTGCTCTGTCAGACCGTTTACGCTCTGCTTGTGTCGATACGGTAGAGCGTTTGCACCGCCAAGGCGTTCGGACGGTGCTTCTTACGGGAGACAATCCCAAGACTGCCAATTATGTTGCCAAGCAGGTCGGTGTCAGCGAGGTTCGAGGCGGCTTGTTGCCGGGCGATAAGGTTGCCTGCTTAGAGGAGCTACGGCGAGAGGGGCAT
>JAFTRT010000155.1 GCA_017462145.1 Clostridia bacterium | reverse complement strand
GGCATCATGATATCCATGATAACCAGATCAAAGCTCCCGACACGGCAACAATGAACTGCTTCCATGCCATCCGCCGCCTCGGTGACCGTATATCCCTCAAATTCTGCATATTTTTTAATGAGCGACCGAATTCTGGGCTCATCATCCACAACCAAAATATGATACATGTTTCCTCCTTTTCTGTGGTGCATTGCAACACATTTGAAAAATCGCCGCCGAGCAACAGCACGGCGGCGACAGATCGTTACACACGTCAATCGTTGGTGTTATATTCTCCCACCGTTACGGTTATCGAATACTCGGACCATGATACTCGATTGGGAAAATAAAAGGTTCCCCGCTCCATGACCACGGTAATGGTCTGCCCGTTTTCAAGAGCATGCATGGCCTCCATATAATCAGACTCGTTTGTGATGGTTACGCCGTTGATACTACAGATCCGATCGTTCACCTGAACCGCACTGGTCGTAGTGGATGCCACAAACATTCCCACTTGTCCATACAGGCTGGAATAAACTGCGCTAACACCGATGGTGGGCTTTCCGGTCACGTCTCCATCATCCAGTGCATCCATCACAAAACGGTTCACATAATCGCCGGGAATGGCAAAGGCCAATCCTTCTACCCCCTCGGCAGACACCTTGGCATTGACAATGCCCACAAGCTGTCCTGCCCGATTGAACAAACCACCACCCGAATTGCCGGGATTGACAGCGGCACTAACCTGATACAGATCCATAACAAAGCCATCCACCATTAAGGTAACGCTTTTATTGCTGATAATTCCCTCGGTAACCGTACCGGGAAGCATGGCCAAGGGGTTTCCAATGGCAATCACATCGTCGCCCTTTCGCAGGCCATCGCAATTTTCCACCAAGGTCGCCACCGTGAAGCTCTCTCCGTTTTTCTTTGCGATCCGAACAATGGCCAGATCCGATGCTTGGTCTCCCGTCACGTAATCGGCATCGTAGATTTCTTCATTGGTCAGGCGAACTGCGATACTTTCGGCATAGCTTCCCGCCACGTGGAAATTGGTGATCAGGTATCCGTAATTTTGATTTTCGCCAACCAAAACGCCACTCCCCGCTCCACTGACCAACGAACCGTCGGAATCTCGGTAGGTGGTGGTAATTTCCACAACACTGTCTGCCACCAGTTCTACTACGTCTGCCACGGACAGGTTGCCGTCTGCGGAGGGTGTGGTTTGGTTAACCACGATGTTGGCATTTTGATTGACGGAAACATTATCATTTCCGCTCATGGGAGCTTTGGTACCGTCCGTCTCCTCCGGTGTTCCTTGCATCATGGCCATCACCACGCCGGCAAAGCATCCTACCGTTGCGGACAACAAAACGGCAACTGCCACCAATACAGCGATCAAGGCGATCGTTCCGCCCGAATGCTTTTTTTTCTTCACAGGGGCTTCATTGGCCGCACCGTAAACCGTGAAATTGGGAACGTAATAGGGCGGCGCATAGCTGGACGCATATTGCGGCGCCTTGGGCGGATTTACCGGAATCTCCGCTTGACTACGGACATCTTTCGCTTGATCTGCTTGCTCTTTCTCTTGAGCATCACCTGCTTCTTTTTGAGCAAACGGCTCCGCTTTTTCATCTGCGACGCCAACCGCTCCATCATCTTCTGCTGAGAGCTTACCTTCTTGAGCAGAATCTTTTTCTTCGTGTTGAGAATCTTGCCCGTTTGCTTCAGACTCTTCTTGAAGCGATACACTTTTTTGTCCAGCCCCTTCTCCATCTTGGACAGGCTGCGATTGACCTTTTTCATTGCTTTCTTGGCGATTTTCTTCCATTTCATCTGTCATTCCTCCCATTTGTTGTATCCTATCCTGTGATCCGACATTTGTCGGCTGTTCCTTCATCTCGTCTTGTAAAGAACGGTCGTGCATCTCATTTTGATTTTCTTTCATGCATGCCTCCTATGGTAAAACGTTTACGGCTTTATTATAAAAGTTGTTTGGGACAACGGTGTGACGAATGCTGTAAAGCTGTTTGAATTTACCATTCTGCAAAAAAAGCCAAAGCCGACTTGTTTTTTTGCCTCCAATCTGTTATAATAATTATAACACACTTTTATTATTTTGTGGGGATTTTTTATAAAAAATGCGGAAAAAAGATTTTTTGTGCACAAAACCGAGGATTCATCGCAAGATACAAGCTTTTGATTCCACAGAAAATAAGGCTCTTGTATGTTCGGTGTGACAGTTTGGTTTGGAGTTGCCTTCCATAACGAGGAGGGCTGAAAGGAGCATCATGGTTACTTTTTTATACGGAACCTTTGGTAGCGGCAAAACCCGTTGTCTGTTGGAGCAGATCCGAGAAGACACCGACAAGGGAATCCATACCTTTTTGCTGATTCCCGAACAAGAAACCGTTCAAAGCGAACGAATGACCCTGACTGCCCTGCCTCCCTCTGCACAGCTCTCTTTGGAGGTGTTGAATTTTTCCCGCCTATACAACCGTGTCTGTCGAGAATACGGCGGTCTGTCCTATCGCTATATCACCCACCCCATGCAATCTCTTTTGATGTGGAGAAATCTGTGGGAGCTGTCTCCTCTGTTGGAGACCTACCGCGACACCATCACCAACGATCCATCCTTTGGAGAAAGGGTTCTTTCTGCGATTCAGGAAATGAAGGCATCGGGCGTGACGGCAACGCAAATGGAGCATGCGGCAGAACAATTGAACGAACAACCGCTTCTTGCCACCAAGTTGCGGGATCTTTCTCTGATCTATTCTTCCTACGACCACTTGGTACGGGAACAGTACAGCGATTCTGCGGACGATTTGGCTCGTCTGAGAGATCTGTTAGCGAAGCACTCTTTTTTTGAAGGCTGTCACGTTTATGTGGATTCTTTTACCTCCTTTACGGGAGTGGAATATCAGATTTTGGAGCAGATCTTTGCCCAGGCCAAGCAGGTAACCGTCACCATCCCCGTCTCTTCTCCCAAGGTTCGGGATATCAGTACGGAGGGGATTCTCCGCTCGGCACTCCGTCTCCGTCAAGCTGCGCAAAGGCAGGGCGGCTATCGGGAACAATTTCTCCCCGGCAACGTACGTGCCGCCTCTCCCGCCATTGCTTATCTTGCCGAGCATCTGTGGATGCCTGCCGTCTCTGAAGCTGCCGAGGTCTGCAACGACGGAAGTATCGTTACCGAAATTTGCGACACCCCTTATGCCGAAGCAGAAGCCGCAGCGGCACACATTCTTTCTCTGCTCCGCCAAGGGGCAAGAGCCAGAGATATTGTCGTCATTGCCCGAGATGCCGAGCAATATCGAGGTATTTTGGAGCCTGCACTTGAGCAGGCGGGAATTCCGTTTTTCTTTTCCGAAAAAATCGATTTGTGCGCCATGGCCCCCGCCAAGCTCTTACTTTGCGCTTTGCGCATTTTGAAATACGGTTGGAGACGGGAGGATGTAATTTCTTACATCAAAACCGGTCTTTGCGGGCTGACGGACGAAGAGATCGACCTCTTTGAAGAATATATTACCACTTGGGATATCAATGGAGACCGTTATTTGGGCGATGCCTTTTTGATGAATCCGGACGGATATTCGGGGACTCTCACCAAGCGAGGAGATCGCATTTTAACCGTAGCGAACCGTGCCAAGGAAAAACTGACTGCCCCTCTCCAATCTCTGTTTCTCCGTTTGGAAGCGGCAGACGGCCATGTGCCCGAGCTTTGCCGTGCCCTCTACGAATATATGGAGGCCTTACATCTGGAGCAACGGCTTTTGGAGCTGTCCGCCCGGGAAGCCGCACGGGGATGCCGGAAAGAAGCGAAAGAATATGCCGCTCTGTACGGCGTGATTCTGCAAGCACTTGCCGATATCGGAACTGCACTGTCCGACGTTTCTCTGGCCATGCAGGAATTGATGCAGGTTCTGCATCTGGTATTTGCGCAAACCTCCATTGGAACCATTCCCACTTCGGTGGACGAGGTCACCGTCGGTTCTGCCTCCATGCTCCGTGCATCCAACCCCAAATATGCCTTGATCCTCGGCCTTCGGGAAGGGGAATTCCCCGCTACCATCCGTGAACTCCGTTTGTTAAGCGAGCCCGACCGAGAAGCGTTGTTGTCCTTGGGAATTGAACTTTCGCCCTCGGAGGATGTTCGGATGTCCGATGAGCTGATGTACGTTCGCCGTGCCCTTGCGGCTCCCTCGGACAAGCTGATTCTCATGACCTCCACCACCAAAGCATCGGGAGAAAGTGCTACCCCCTCTTTGCCCTTCTTACGGGTAGAAAAGCTATTCCCCGGTCACAAAGCGCATCGATATGACGGAAAGAATTTTTCCGATCTGATCACATCGCCCAAGCTGGCAGTCTCTCACTTGAGAGAACTGCAAGGCACAAGAGAAGGTGCGCTGCTTGCCTCTGCATTGGAACCCTTTTTACCTGGGATTCGGGAAAGCAGTGAACAATCTTTGGCGCAACTTGATTGCCGCATTCCCCCCCAACTGACCAAGGAGATATTGGGAACCGATATCACCCTGTCCCCCACGGCTTTGGAAAGCTTTGTGCGGTGTCCGTTTGAATACGCAACCCGATATTTTTTGAAGTTGAGGGAAACCAAGACCGCCGTATTCCGTGCGGTAGACATCGGAACGATGGTACACCGAGTGTTTGAACAGGTTTTACCGGAGATCATTGCGTGTGAATCCATCTTATCCCCCGAGTCTGTTCAGGAAAAAATTGTAGAACACGCCAACAAGCAAACAGAGCAATACATGGCAGAAAACCTCCCTTTAGAAGATGTAAAAAAAGCAGAATTTCAGCACCTGAAAATACGATTGGCAAAGCTATCTACCCTGCTCTTATCCAATATGTTCCTTGAGTTTCAAAATCGTCCGATTACGCCTGCTTTTTACGAGCTCTCTTTAGACGGGAAGGATGGTCATCCCTCTCCGCTGTTGCTTCCGTTGGATCGGATCGGACACGACGGCACGTTGAGGCTGACGGGAACGATCGACCGAGTCGACGTCATGAAGCAAAACGGTCATACTTATCTGCGAGTGGTAGACTACAAGACGGGAACCAAGCTGTTCTCGGCAGAGGATATCAAACGAGGCCTCAACCTGCAAATGCTCTTGTACTTGCGAGCTTTGTGCGGCAACCAAAATGCCGAATTCCGCTCCCGTTTGGGGCTTGACCAACACCAAGAGATCCTCCCCTTGGGAATCGTTTACCTATCTTCTAATGTCAACGGAAAGGAATACACCTGCATTCCAACGACAGAAGTATCGGATTCCGACTTGATGAAGAATATTGAACGGAGCGGTATTCTGCTAAATGATACCGAAATTTTGTCGCAGCTGTACGATACAAGCTCCAAGCAATATATGCTGAAGGGGATGAAACTCGAAAAAGACGGGGCACTCACCGGAAAGGCTCTCTTTTCTGAATTTGGAATCCGAGAGCTGTTTTCCCAATTGGAGGACTCTTTGCTTCGGATCACCAACGACATTCTGTGTGGCAAAGCAGATGCTGCTCCCTCTCCCTTCACCGACGTTTCTCCCTGCGAATACTGTAAAAAGAAGTCGATCTGCCGTCGGCTTTCCGACGAAAGGAGGTCGTAATGTCAAGAAATTGGACAGCGGAACAACGTGCCGCTATGGAAATTTGCGAAAAGGACCTTCTGGTCAGTGCCGCCGCAGGCTCCGGAAAGACTGCTACGTTGACCGAGCGAATCTTACGTCGCATTCTTGCTTCGGAACATCCTGCCGACATTTCCAAGCTCTTGGTAGTCACCTTTACCAAAGCGGCTGCGGCCGAGCTGCGAGCTCGTTTGTTTTCGGCCTTGAATGATGCACTGGCGAGGGATCCCACCAACCGCCATCTGTCTTCTCAGCTGATGAAATTGGGAGCTGCTCATATCTGCACCATTGATGCTTTTTACAGCGAGCTGGTTCGTACGCATTTCTCCGAGCTGGGGATCTCCCCCTCTTTCCGTATCGCAGATTCCGCCGAATTGGACGTATTGGCCGAGCAGACTATGCGGGAGTGCATCGAATACCATTACGAAAATGAAACCGTCTTCCCCGAGTTGGTGGAGTGTTTTCAATCGGTTCGAGGGCAAGGCCGCTTCTTAGAGAGTATGATCGACCTGGACGACAAGCTTTCAGCACACCCCAAGGGATTGGACTTTTTGGGGCAATGCATCGACGAATATCAGCTGTTGGGTTCCTTTGATTTCATGGAGTCACGATACGGAGCGATCTTCCATTACAAACTTCAAGAAGCCGTTCAATATTTGGAAATCCTATTGCACGATTCAGAGGAACTGTTAGAAGAGTTTCCCCAACTGAAAATCAAGTTTGAGGGAGGTATCAACGGAGATGCACAACTATTCTCCGAACTGAAGGAGCTGTTGAAGAGCTCCGATCGCTCCTACGCAAGTTTTTACAAGTTTTTTGCTTTTCTGTCCTTTGTTCCTACAGGAAGACACCGAATTACAGAGTATGAGGACACCGTCCAAAGGTTGGCTGATCATCGCAAGCAATTCAAGGAAACGATGCTCTCTCTTCAAAAGTTATATGCAGTTCCGCCCGAGGATCTGGATGTTATATTTTCCAAAACCGGAAACCTTTTATGTGCGATCCGCAAGCTCTTGACACGCTTTGAAGAGGAGATGGAAGACAAAAAGAAAAAGCGGAACATCATGAGCTTTCATGATATTCGTAAGAAAGCCTACTCCTTGCTCGTTGACGAGTATGATCTCCCCACAGAGATCGCAAAGCACTATGCAGAACGGTTTGAAGAGATCTACATTGACGAGTATCAGGATGTCGATCACATTCAGGATGCCATCTTCTCTGCCATTTCCAATGGACACAATCGTTTTATGGTAGGAGACATCAAGCAAAGTATTTATCGGTTCCGAGGTGCGGTTCCCGCCCTGTTTGCCGATTACCGTGAGCGCTTTCCCGCTCACCATGCGGGAAGCTGTGATGACGACACCGGTTTGACTGTTTTTATGTCTGAAAATTTCCGATGCGATCAATCGGTCATTGACGTAACCAATCACATTTGCTCTTTCCTCTTTTCCTCCTGTGCGCAAAGCATCTCTTATCAGCGTGAAGATGATTTGATCTTTGCCAAGCCAACCGAGAAAGATGCCCTGCCGCCCGTTCCCGTTTCCATTGCCGTTTTGCTTCCTCCGGAAAAAGACGAAGTCGAAGCAGACGAGACGGACGAGCGCAGCGGTGCCGAGCGAGAAGCCGATTACATAGCCGACGAGATTGAAAAACTCTTGGCAGGAAAAGGACTTCGTCCCAAGGAAGCTCCTTTCACACCGGATCAGATCGCCGTTCTCACCCGCACCAAAAAAACAAAGGCCATCATTGCCAAAGCACTGGGACGGCGAGGGATTCCTGTTTCCGATGATGATGCGTCCCGATACTTTGACAGCGAGGATGTCCAACTGATGCTTTGTCTGCTCAATTCGGTGGACAATCCCAGGCGGGATATTCCCCTGACAGGAACGCTCCGCTCCCCCTTGTTCGGATTTGAACTGGACGATCTCATCCGCATTCGACAAGCCGCTCCACCGGATGACTCGCTGTACGATGCGTTGATCCGATATAAGGAGCATCAAGACGATGCGTTGAGCCGCCGTTGTACTTCTTTTTTGGACTTGCTGTCCCAATGGCGTGAGGAAGCCGCTTCGCTTCCCATCGACCGTTTTTTACAGGTATTGTTCCGTTCTGAACCGTTAGTGACAGCCGGCTTGCTGACACAGCCCGGAGCCAAGGGAGGCAATCTGATCCAGCTGTATGAGTATGCGCGCAGCTTTGAGGCCTACGGCTTCCGAGGACTGTATCAGTTTATTGAGTTTTTGAACAAGCTGATTGAGCAGAAAAAGGATCTCCAGCTCCCGTCCCAAAATTCTGCCAAGGGAGGCGTCTCCCTTTTAACCATCCACCAGTCCCCGGGTTTGGAATTTCGTGCCTGTTTTGTGGCAGGACTG
>JAFTRT010000154.1 GCA_017462145.1 Clostridia bacterium | reverse complement strand
CGCCGAATTGCATCCACTCGGGAGCATCCTCCATGGGAGGGATGGAGAAATCGGTCCAGAGAATGTCGATCTTGCCGTAATTGGTCAACAGCTCTCTGACTTGATTACGCATATATTCGGCATATATTTTCATATCTCTTCCCCGATCCAACTCAGCCGCATCGGGATCGTTTGTTCTGGGATGATGGCGGTCAAGAGGATAATGAGGATGATGCCAATCCAACAACGAATAGTAAAGGCCAACCCGAAGCCCCTCGGCACGGAATGCCTCGGCATATTCCTTGATCAGATCTCTGCCGCAGGGGGTATTGGTGGATTTGTAATCGGTATATTGAGAATCAAAGAGACAAAAGCCCTCGTGGTGTTTTGCGGTCATAACCGCATATTTCATTCCTGCCGCCTTGGCCATTTTTGCCCACTCCCGAGCATCCATCAGATCGGGGTCAAAGTGATCAAAGTAACGCTGATAGGATGCCTCACTGATCCGTTCCCGCAGTTTGATCCACTCGTGGCGTGCCGGCAAGGCATACAGTCCAAAATGGATAAACATACCAAAGCGATCGTGAACGAACCAGGTGGTATCTCCCGTGGTCTTTTTGCGAACGTAAGCGCTCATAAATGTCTTCCTCCCTAATTTTGAAAATGTACTTGACATCATCGTTATTTTACCATATAATAGAGAAAACCACCATGAAAATTTATATATAAAATATGGAGAAATGTATCCATGGACATTCTCGAAAACGAACAATTGCGCTATGCGCAAAACCAAATCAATCTGGAAATCCTGCAGATCAGCTACGGACTGTTAGATCCCCTATGGAACTTTCGCGATCTCCATTCTTCCTTTACCAGAGTCTATATTCCTCTGTGCGGAGAGGCCTCGGTGACCGTGAAGGGAGAGCGCATTCCCCTGATCCCCGGCAACATCTATCTTCTCCCTGCCGGACTTCCCTTCTCCTGCTCCTGTCCCAATTCCATGAAAAAGATCTTTGTGCATCTGTTGTTGAAACGTCCTGACGGAAGCGACCTGCTTGCCTCGGTGGGGCAATGCGTGGTGCTGAAGGATCGAGAGGAAGAAGTGGAACAAATCCGCCAATATTATGAGCGGCTGGACATGGCTGCCGTCCTTTCGCTCAAACGGATCCTATACGGCATTGCGGAGCAGGCCTTACTGACAGCGGATGCCGCAAAAGCAGAGATCCGTCCCTATTCGGAGTGCACCAAGGCGGCGTTGGCCTACATTCAAGAGCATCTGTGCGCATCCCTGTCCATTGATGAGATTGCCAATGCCCTGTTTCGCTCCAAAATCTCTCTGCAAAAGCATTTTCGCAAGGATATGGGCAAGCCCATCGGACGGTATATCGATGATTGCATCATTGCCGCCGCCGAGCGAGAGCTTTTGAAACAAAAGCTCTCGGTCAAGGAGATCAGCGACCGTCTGGGCTTCTGCGACCAATTTTACTTTTCCAGAAAATTTTCCAAGGTTCACGGCATCGGCCCAAGCCGTTTCCGTAAAATCCATCAAATATAAAAAATCAGCAAAAAGAAAAGGAATCCACATGATGAAAAAAAGCATTGACCGAAGCGAATTGGCGGAACGCATCCGCCTGAACTATGAGCGCCTGTCCAATCATTCTTACTATCAAATCGGAGAAGTTTTTTCTCCCAAGGAGTACGATTGGTACGGGGACAAAGAAGGACGAGCCTTGTTGGCTTTTGTTCAGCATTACCGGATCAACGGTTCCCGTATCCCCTGTATGGATCAGATGATGGAGCGTTTGCCGACGGAAGTCAACGAAGAAGGCTATTTCGGCCCCCTTTTTTGCGGAACCATTCACGAACAACAGCTTTCCGGACACTCTTGGCTGCTTCGAGGCCTTTGTGAGCATTACGAGGTTTTTCAAGAGGAACGTCCCCTTGCCATGCTGATGAACGTTGTCAACCATCTGTATCTTCCCACCTTGGGACGATTTTCCGATTATCCCATCCAAAGGGATTCCAAAGCCAAAGGAGATGTCAGCGGCTCTTCCATCGGCAACCAAAACAAATGGATTCTTTCCAGTGACACGGGTTGCGCTTTCATGAGTATTGACGGTCTTTCCCACGCATACAAAGTGACGGGAGATGCCCGAATCAAGAGCCTGTTGGATGAGATGATCACCGTTTATCTTGCCATTGACAAGGTTGCACTCAAGGCACAGACCCATTGTACGCTGACGGCCGCCAGAGGAATGCTCCGCATGTACCAATGCACCGGTGAGGATCGGTATTGGTTGGGTGCGGCCGATATTCTGAACTTGTACGTGCAAAAGGGAGGCATGACCGCAACCTATCAAAACCTCAATTGGTGGGGATGCCCCGACTCCTGGACTGAGCCGTGCGCCATTGTGGACTCTCTCATGGTGGCGTTGGAGCTTTATAAAATCACCAAAGAACCCGACTACCGGTCCTTGGCGGCTCGTATCTATCATAACGGGTTGGCCACGGCACAGCGGGACAACGGCGGAGCGGGTACCGATTGTATTGTATTGGACGGCGTTTGCGATACGCTCGCCATGGGCGGTCTTTACGAGGCCTATTTCTGTTGCACGATGCGATTGGCCGAGGGGCTTCGTTACGTATGGGATCACGATTCCCTTCTCTATGCCGAGTTAGAGGGGCAAGTGACCCGCAAGGGGCGGGCATATATGGACGGAGACCTGCTGTACGCCGAAATCAGCGAAGAGCTGATTCCCTTTGCGCAATCCCGCACGGAGGTGGACGGTCATCTTCTTTGTCCCATCGTTCCATACTATCGGGTTCCCAAAGAAATTGCCCAAAAGGCAAAGCAAACCATCCTATTTTCCTAAAAAAAAACGTTCCGAGCGGACAGAATCCGCTCGGAACGTTTTTTAGTTCTCTGAAAAGGCGATTCCCTGATAGTGACGACGCTCATAGAGCAATTTGTCAATATCGTTGATCACCGACACTTTTTTGCGACTCCACTCGGGTGCCAGCAAATCCGGTCCCATCCCGTCTCCCGTCAAACGGGCAATCACGGTATCGGGGGGCAACAGCTCAATGGCATCGGCGACCAAAGCGACGTATGCCTCCTTCTCCAAAGGAAGGTAAGCACCGCTCTCATACAGCTCGGCCAACCGGGTATGCTTGAGCACATGCAGCAAGTGAAGCTTAACCTGATCGGGCTTCAAGGCCGCCACACGGCGCACGCCCTCCAAGGTACGCTCTCGGCTCTCTCCCGGCAGACCAAAGATCAGATGAACACAAATACCGATCTTGGGCGAAGCGGAACGCAACCGCTCATAGCCCTCTAAAAATTCCGCAAAGCCGTGTCCTCGATGAATGGTTGCGGCCACATCGTCATGCACCGTCTGCAAGCCAAGCTCCACGGTAAGCACGGTTCGCTCGGCTAACTCGGCAAGGTAAGCACACACGTCATGGGGTAAACAATCCGCCCGTGTGGCAATGTTCAAGCCAACAGCCCCCTCCACGGTCAACGCTTCCTCAAACTTGCTTTGCAAAACAGACAGAGGAGCATACGTGTTGGTATGTGCCTGAAAGTACGGAATACAATAAGGTGTGTTCCATTTTGAGGACAGCTTCTCTCTTGTCAGACGGCACTGCTCGGAAACGGACAGCAAGGAGCTGGGAGCAAAATCACCGCTCCCCCGTCCGGAACAATAAATACAGCCGCCAACGCCACACCGCCCATCGATGTTGGGACAGGTAAACCCTCCGTCAATGGGAAGCTTGGCAACCTTTGCGCCAAAGGTACGGCGCAGATAGTAATCATAGGTATAATACCGCTTATTGCTGTCGGTATTGGGATAAGGATTGCTTTCCCGTTGCGTTTGCTTCATACCGCCTCCAAAAAAGGGCTGTTG
>JAFTRT010000153.1 GCA_017462145.1 Clostridia bacterium | reverse complement strand
TTAAACGAAAGTGGCAAATTACCATATCCACTAGTTTATAAAGGCACGGCAAAAAGCAATGCCGAAATAACGGGCGTTGTAAGAAGCGCAAATTACGATAAGGATTGTACGGGTGTTATAACTTGGTGTCACACCTTTTCGCCATCAAAAATGTGGATAAACGGGCTTAACGCTTTGCAAAAGCCTTATTGCCACCTTGCTACCCAGTATAACGTGGAGATCCCCAATGAAGAGATCGACATGGACTTTATGAATCTGAACCAAGCCGCACACGGAGACCGTGAGCACGGATTCCTCGGTGCACGTCTGCGCAAGGCTCGCAAGGTGATTGCAGGACATTGGAAGGATGCAACCGTGCAGGATCGTTTGGGCGCATGGATGCGTACCGCTGTCGGCGTTGCTGTCTCCCGTGAACTGAAGGTCATGCGCTTCGGCGACAATATGCGTGAGGTTGCTGTGACCGAGGGCGATAAGGTAGAGGCTCAGATCAAGCTTGGCTGGCAGGTCAATACCTGGGCAGTGGGGGATCTGGTCAAGGAGATGAATGCCGTGACCGAGGCAGAGGTGGATGCTTTGATGGCCGATTATACCGCCGCATACGACGTGGCCACCGAAAACGTACAGGCCATTCGGTATCAGGCAAGAGAAGAAATCGCCATGAAGAAGATGATGGATCGTGAGGGCTGTATGGCCTTTACCAACACCTTCCAGGATCTGTACGGGATGGAACAGCTTCCCGGCCTTGCCTCTCAGCACTTGATGGCACAGGGCTATGGTTACGGCGGCGAGGGAGACTGGAAAGTTTCTGCTATGACCGCCATTATGAAGGCCATGGGTGAAAACGGAAACGGTGCTTCCGGCTTTATGGAGGATTATACATATCATTTGGTCGAGGACAATCGTTGCAGCCTTGGCGCACATATGTTGGAGGTTTGTCCCAGTATGGCAGGGAATAAGCCTCGCATTGAGACTCACCATCTGGGCATCGGTATGAACGAAAAGGATCCTGCCCGTTTGGTATTTGAGGGAAAGGCGGGCAGTGCAATCGTGGTCAGCCTTGTGGACATGGGCGGACGGATGCGTCTGATCTGTCAGGACGTAGAGTGCATCAAACCCATTTTGGATATGCCCAATCTTCCCGTTGCCCGTGTCATGTGGAAGCCTGCTCCCGATCTGCTGTCGGGCATCGAGTGCTGGATTTTGGCGGGTGGCGCACACCACACGGTGCTGTCTTACGACGTCAGTGCAGAGCAAATGCGTGATTTTGCAAATTGCATGGACATTGAATTTGTTCACATTACCAAGGATACGACGCCCGAATCCTTGGAAAAAGAACTTCTCATTGCCGACCTCGCATGGAAGCTGAAATAACCTCCCGTTTATGAGAGAAATAAAGGAGAAACGATCATGAAAAAAGCAAGAATTGCCATTGATAAGTACAGTATTCTGTCTGATGTGGATCCCAGAATCTACGGTTCCTTTATTGAACATTTGGGCAGAGCGGTTTACGAGGGAATCTATCAGCCCGGTCAGGCAACGGCCGATGAGGAAGGCTTCCGTAAGGATACGCTGGAACTGGTTAAGGAGCTGAACGTCCCTGTGGTTCGGTATCCCGGTGGAAACTTTGTTTCCAATTACAAATGGGAAGACGGCGTGGGTCCCCGCGAGAATCGCCCCAAGCAGTTGGATTATGCTTGGAAGGTCGTAGAGACCAATGAGGTTGGTTTGAACGAGTTTTCCTCTTGGTGTAAAAAGGCCAATACCGAGCTGATGATGGCGGTCAACCTTGGTACAAGAGGAATGCAGGAGGCAAAGGATTTGCTGGAATATTGCAACCATCCCTCCGGCTCTGCTATGGCAGATCTGCGTATCAAGCACGGTTATAAGGATCCTCATAACGTGAAGCTGTGGTGTCTCGGCAACGAGATGGACGGCCCTTGGCAGATGGGACACAAAACGGCTACCGAATACGGCCGTTTGGCTAATGAGACCGGTCGTATCATGAAGACCTACGATTCTTCTTTGGAAATGGTAGTTTGCGGAAGCTCCAGCCCCGATATGTCGACCTTTGGTCAGTGGGAGCAGGAAGTTCTGAACCAGTC
>JAFTRT010000152.1 GCA_017462145.1 Clostridia bacterium | reverse complement strand
TTCTAAAGGAGAAACCCGTCGGACACTGCACAGCCCATCCAAGATGGGCTGTGCTAACCGATCGGGTTTCTTTTTGTTTGGGAAGCAGAGCAAAAATTTGTTTCTTTCACTCTTTGCTTCTTTCACACTCTGTTGTGAGTGTTCGCACCTCACCGGAGCCTTTCCCGGCAGGGAATAGTGGGACCACGGTAGTGGTGGATGAGGTGTACCAAACAAACGATTTTTGCGGTTTCCCCGTCTTTGTCATCCTGAGCGAGCGTAAGCAAGTCGAAGTTTTGTTGAGGGAGCGGAGCGAGCCGATACAAAACCGAGGAACACATCGTGTTCCGATGGGATCTCCGATGGGATTTGGTTGTCCTTCTTTTGTAAATGTAACATTGTGTAAAGAAAGACAATAAAACCTGTTTGTAGATCCCACAAGGCTTCGCCTTGTGCATTTGCTCGCTCGCTTCCGCTCGACCGCAAATGTTCGACTCGCCGCAAGCGGCTCGCTCGGGATGACATACAGACAGATAAAGATGAAAAACGTTCATTTGGAACGGGTCGTCGTGGTGCCGACTCCTATCGGAACAGGAGAATGAGGCCGGAGAGAGCCATCAGGGCGGCGAAGAGGACACGAAGCCAAAAGAGATGGATGCGATCCAACAGAAGTCCGCCGCACAGGCCGCCCAACAGGGCCGGAAGAACAAAGGGTGCCAACTGATCTGCGGCAAGAGAGCCATGGGCGGAATATCGCAAGCAGGCCGCCAAGGAGAGGGGGACGGTGACAGCAAGGGCTGTGGCGAAGTCCTCACGGGCGTTTTCTCCGCCATGTTGCTTTTGCAGGGCAAACAGGAGGACGATGCCGCCCCCTGCCCCCAGCAATCCGCAGAGCAGACCTGCTCCGAAGCCTGCAAACGCCGGCAGGAAGAGTCGGCGAAGCTGTTTTTTTGCCGAGGGGGATAGATGAAGATCGTTTTTGTGTTGTCCCATGGAAATTTTTTTGCTTTTCTTTCGCCCTTTTTTTGCAAAAAAAGCGTTGAAACCCTTCCTTTTTTATGATATAATGATTACAATGGTGTTTTGTTTCCTGTGAAGCCTGCGGCCAAGAGCCGTTTGACGTTCTTCGATGAGGATAGTATGGGCAAAAAACAGGTGGATGATTCTCTTTGTCGGTCTGCGGACGGAGAAAAACGGAGGAATACATGGCAAAGAAAAAAAGCGTTACTCAAGTAACGAGTGAAAAAATTGCAAAAAAGGCGGTCAACACGGCTGAACGGGCCGGAAAAAAGGCCGTAAAGGAAGCGGTGCGGGAGGCTGTGCCGAAGAAATACCGACGCTCTTTGTGGCGGCGGATCGTTCCCTATGCCATGGTGGTGGCCGCACTGATTTTATTGGTTTGCTATATTATGGTTTGGGTCTTGGAGGCGGATACCGATGGAGCTGGTATTGTAGGCTATGCGGTGCAGGCTTTCTTCTGCGGATGCTTTGGTGCTATTCCGGCTTTCTTGTTGGCGCCTGCCTTGGGCTATACGGGTGTTTTATGGTGTATTTTCCACGTCAAGTATCGGGAAGAGGATGCCAATGCGCCCCGTGACGGCGACGTGTATGCCGAGTACAAACGGGCCAGACGGAATCTGATTTGGAAAACGGTTACGACCTTTGTGGCACTGCTGTTGCTTTCTGCGGTGATCGGTGGTTTTTACGGCGGTACCGATCCCGACACGTGGGATTTCCTTCCCCTGTATGAGGACGGCTGTGCCGAGATTTGGACAGGCGGTGCGTTGGGCGGTCTTCTCTCCTTTGGCTTTGTGGCCTGCTTGGGTCTTGTGGCCTCGGAGATTCTGCTTCTTTTGCTGTTTGCGCTGTGTGTTTTGCTGATGTGCGGTTTGACTCCCGACTATATCATTACCAAGCTGCGATACCAAAAGGCACTTCGTGACGAACGCCGTGAGGCCGAGGATCTGGCCTTTGCCCGCAAGCAGGCACAGGAAGAGAAACGGGCTGCCGCCCGTCCTGCTCCTGCGGAGGCTGTCCGTCCCACGGTGACCGAAGAGCCCAAAAAGACCAAGCGAGGCATGACCGTAGACGAGTTGGTGGGGGACGAGGAGGAAGCACCCCCCGTCTTTGCCGATCCGGAGCCGGAAATTGTGATTACCGTTCCCACCGAGGAGCCCTCTGCCCCCGAGGCCGAGCAAGCCCCTGTCGGAGAGGACTACGGCGGCGATCCTGCCTTTGACGCAAATGAATACGTAGCGATGGATTCGGTCTTGTCGGATCTCGGTGTCAAGAAAGCTTCCTCTGCTCCCGAGGCCGCTCCTGCGGACGAGACCATTGCCCTGGGAGAGATTGCTACGGACGAGCTGTTGGGCGATCTGGCTGACGTGACCCCCGAAGAGGGAGCGGTGGATCCGGCTCCCGAGGAGCTGGAGCTTCCCTACGTATT
>JAFTRT010000151.1 GCA_017462145.1 Clostridia bacterium | reverse complement strand
TATAAAAATACAGGTTATGAGCGACTGCCAAACGCATGCCGAGAGATTCCTTGGCCTTGATCAGGTGGCGAATGTAGGATCGGCTGTAATGACGGCAAGCGGGACAACCGCAGGACTCGTCAAAGGGACGGGGATCCTTGGCATATTTCTCGTTGAGCAGATTCATTTTTCCATGCCAAGTAAAGAGATTGCCGTGTCTGGCATTGCGGCTGGGCATCACACAGTCAAAGAAATCAACACCCAAGTGGACCGCCTCCAAAATATTACACGGTGTTCCCACACCCATCAGATAGCGAGGACGGTCTGACGGCATATACGGCTCCACAGCATCAATAATGCGATACATATCCTCGGTTGCCTCACCAACGGCCAAGCCGCCGATGGCATAGCCTGCCAGATCCAACTCTGCGATCTTTTGCATGTGCTCGATTCTGAGATTTTCATACGTTCCGCCTTGGTTGATACCAAACAGCAATTGATCCTTATTGATGGTATCCGGCAAGGAATTCAGCCTGTCCATTTCAGCTTTGCAACGAACCAACCAACGTGCCGTTCGCTCACAGGATTGTTTCACGTACTCGTAAGGAGCGGGGTTTTCCACACACTCGTCAAATGCCATGGCAATGGTCGAGGCAAGGTGCGATTGGATCTGCATACTTTCCTCGGGCCCCATAAAAATTCTGCGGCCGTCGATATGCGAAGCAAATCGCACCCCCTCCTCAGTAATTTTACGCAGCTGTGCCAAGGAAAATACCTGAAATCCACCACTATCGGTCAGAATCGGTCTTTCCCAATTCATAAATTTATGCAGGCCGCCCATCTCATAGATCAGTTTATCACCCGGACGAATGTGCAGATGATACGTATTGGACAGCTCTACCTGACATCCAAGGTCAATCAGCTCTCGGCTGGACACGCCTCCTTTAATGGCGGCACAGGTTCCCACGTTCATAAACACGGGAGTCTGAATATCTCCGTGTACGGTGTGAAAAACACCTCTGCGAGCCCGTCCGTCCGTGGACAAAAGCTCAAATCGTTTTTCTTTCTTTTGCTCCATGATCTCTCTTTCCTTCGTTCGTTACGTTCGTTCAAACCGCCTGTCGATTTGACTCTTCTTCATTTCCATTGCAACAGGGCGTCCATGAGGACATACCGTAATATCCGGCAGCTTCATCAGGGTTGCAACCAACTCCTGAACATACTCGGGGGGATATTCCCGTCCTGCTTTGATAGCAGCCTTACAAGAAGCCTGATATAACGCTTTTTCAAACACCAAATCCCTCGTCAAGCGTGCCGTTCCCGTATTGCTGCGAATTCGCTCTGCCATAACGGTCAGCATATCCGCTACCGCATCCGGTTCTACTCCTTCCGGAATAGCCGTCACACTTGCAGTATATGTACCGGTGGTAAATTCAAAACCAACAGCCGATATCTCATCTCGATAATCGCAAAGTGCCTGTATCTCGTCCGATGTCATCATGACCTCAATGGGAAGCATGAGCATCTGAGAATGAATGGTTGTTTGACGAAGCCCTTCTTTTAGTCGTTCAAAAATAATACGTTCGTGAGCCGCATGCTTATCGATCAGAAGAATCGATTCGCCCCGTTCCACCAAAACGTAAGAATGGAATGCTTCTCCGATGATGCGGTACTGCATGGATCGGTCAAGAACCAGTTCTTGCTCGGCTTCCGCTTTCGATTTCTCCGACACCGCATCGGCAGGCTCCGACACAACGGGCATTGTGTGGGAGATCGCTTCCGCAGAGCGTGTTTTCGACTCCACCGTTACAGGAGCAGGCGGAGTCGGCTGAACCGTGGGAGAAGCCATCGTTTGTGGCATTCCTGCGGATATCACTTTTGGAGGCTTTGATTCCTCTCCCAAATATGTTTTCACATAATCGGAAGCGGTCATTCTCGCAAAACCGCCCTCGGAAGGTTGAGCATGAGGGGCAGCACGAAACAGCTCGGCCTCCACCTGTCTGGATTTTAAGGATTCCCGTTTTCCGTCCGATACGGGAACGGGACTGTCCGATACACGGCGTGTAGTCCAATCGGATGATTTGCGCCCGGATTGTCCCAACTCCAGCTCGGGCCTTGCCGTATTGTGTTCCAACGCATTTTTCACAGCATAATAAACTGCTTCAAAAATCGGCTTCTCGTTGGAAAACTTGACTTCCAACTTGGCAGGATGAACGTTAACATCCACCGCCGACGGATGTACGGTCAAAAACAGCACACAGCACGGAAATTTATCGGAGGGAATGTAAGAGGTATAAGCCTGCTCCACAGCCGCTCCCGCCGTTTTGCTCTTTACATATCGACCATTGATAAAGAAATTTTGATGATTTCGGTTGGCTCTCACACGATCGGGGCGGCCTACAAAGCCCGTGACCTGTATTCCATCCAGTTCAATATCCGCCGGTAACATTCCTGCGGCAAACTCCCGACCGAAAATGGAGTAAACCGCATGTTTCAAATTGCCGTCGCCAACCGTTTCCAAGCGCACAGTTCCATCCGAAATCAAGCGAAAAGCAATCTGTGGCTTTGACAAAGCGATCCGCTCTACCACGCTACTGACAGCCATGGCCTCGGTGACATCTTTTTTCAAAAATTTTCGTCTGGCAGGAACATTGGCAAATAGATTTTCCACGATTACGGTGGTGCCATCCGACGCAGCACGCTCGGTCACGCCAACGATCTCTCCGCCGTGTGCCTCCAGCATGGCACCTACGGCGGCATCTGCCGTTTTGGAGATAATGCGAAGATCGGATACGGATGCGATTGCCGCCAGTGCTTCCCCTCGGAATCCAAGCGTCATAATACCGTCCAGGTCTTCTGCATCCCTGATTTTACTGGTCGCATGCCGGCGAATGGCCACAGGAATATCCTCAGGCTCCATGCCGCATCCGTTATCCGATACTCGCATATAGGTCACGCCACCGTTTTGTATTTCCACGGTAATGCGATCTGCGCCCGAGTCAATGGCGTTTTCCAACAGCTCCTTGATAACCGATGCGGGGCGATCTACCACCTCGCCTGCGGCAATCAGGTTGGCAACCGCAAAAGACAGTACGTTGATCTTTCCCATGCCATTTTCCTTTCCATACGATTATTTCAGCTTTTTCTGCAGGCCAAACAAAAAACTCATGGCCTCATAGGGCGACAGCGTATTAATATCCACCGCCTTCAATTCTTCAATCACCTGCTCATTGACACAATCGTCAAAGGTGATCAGGGTATCATCCCTCTCCGGTTGCTTTGTTTCCGAAACACTCAATGCTTTTGCCGTTTCTTCTACCGAAACCAAAACCTCTTTGGCACGGCGAATGACTTCTTTGGGAAGACCTGCAAGCTTAGCGACCTCAATACCGTAGCTGTCATCGGTTCCTCCTCTTACGATCTTACGCAGAAAGGTGATCTGATTGCCCCGCTTTTTGGCGGCAATGTTGTAATTGACAACACCGTCGATCTCTCCCTCCATTGCCGTCAGCTCATGGTAGTGTGTCGCAAACAGGGTCTTGGCACCGATCTTGCGGCTACAAGTATACTCCACAATCGCACGGGCAATGCTCATGACGTCAAAGGTGGAAGTTCCCCGTCCAACCTCATCGTAAATGATCAGACTTTGTCTGGTAGCATTCCGCAAAATATAGGCTACTTCATTCATTTCCAACATAAAGGTAGATTGTCCGGAGGCCAAGTCATCAGAGGCACCGACACGGGTAAAGAGCTTATCCACAATGCCGATCCTTGCATCGTTGGCAGGAACGAAAGAACCGATCTGTGCCATCAGAGTAATAATCGCCACCTGGCGCATATACGTGGATTTACCGGCCATATTGGGGCCGGTAATCAACATCAGACGATGATGAGCCGTATCCAACTGTACGTCATTGGGAACAAAATAAGTATCCTTGACAAACTGCTCCACCACAGGGTGGCGTCCATCCTTGATCTCGATTCGATCACTCGTATCCACTTCGGGACGGATATAGCGATTTTTGGCGGCCACGGATGCAAGGCTTGTATATACGTCCAGCTTGGCCAATAACGCAGCCGTTTTTTGAACACGGCTACTGTTTTCCGCAACAAAATTGCGCACGGTACAAAACAGCTCGTATTCCAACGAACAAACCTTATCGGCTGCCCCCAAAATGGTGGCTTCCATGTCCTTGAGCTCCTGCGTAATATACCGCTCTGCTCCCGTTAAGGTCTGCTTGCGGATATAATCCTCCGGAACCAAGGGAACAAAGGATTTGGTAACCTCTATGTAATATCCGAACACCTTGTTGTAACCGATCTTCAGATTTTTGATACCGGTCCGTTCCCGTTCCTTTTGCGTTACCGATTCGATCCAGCCTTTTCCGTCACGCATGACCGACCGAAGGTAATCCACGTCTTCGTTATAGCCGTCCGCAATCATTCCGCTGTCACGAATGGAGAAAGGAGGATTTTCACAAATTGCGGAATCAATTTTTTCAAAGATATCGTCCAAAGTCTCCAGCTCACTACACAATGCAGACAGCTCGTCCGACTGACAGCTCGCAATCAATTGCTTCAACTCCGGCAGAACCGAAATCGTAGTGGCCACAGCCCGAAGATCCTTGGCATTCGCTGTCCCGTACACAATCTTGGTAATCAATCTCTCCAGATCCAAAACGGGATCCAATAACGAACCGATCTCCTCCCGCAGAATATAATTGCCTACCAATTCCTCCACGGCGTTTTGGCGGCGACAGATCGCACCCGTATTCAACAGAGGATGCTCCACCCACTGGCGCAACAACCGTGCTCCCGCTGCCGTTTTGGTCTTATCCAAAACCCAAAGTAAGGACCCTTTTTTCTCCTTGGTCCGCATGGTCTCCACCAACTCCAGATTTCGTCTGGTGTTGATATCCATTTCCATATACTGACCGTCCCGGTACACGCTCAGATCCTTTAGATAGGAAATATCGTTTTTCTGTGTTTCCGTAATATAGGCAAGCAGACCGCCCAAGGCACAAACCAAAGCACGGTTCTCCAAAAGCTCTTCATCAACAGATTGAACAAATTGATTGCGGACACGCTCTGCGGCATCTTCATACTGAAACTCCGTAGGGCGATTATCGTTCAGCATCGCACCGATACGACTGCGAATAAAGTCCTCTGCATCTCCAAGCTTCTTCGCCGCAACATTACAGAGAACCTCTCTCGGAACATAGGTTCCAAGCTCGTTTTTCAACCTTGACTCTAAACTGTCCCCCGAAAAAGAGGTAGCATAAATCTGTCCCGTTGAAATATCTGCAAAAGCCAAACCGCATTCAAAGCCGTTCAGATAGACAGCCGCCAGATAATTGTTTTTCTGTTCGGAGAGCAGATTGGTCTCGATCAAAGTGCCCGGTGTGACAACGCGAATGACCTCTCTTCTGACCAATCCCTTGGCAACAGACGGATCCTCCGTCTGCTCGCAAATGGCAACCTTATATCCTTTTTCGATGAGGCGGCCGATATATCCTTCCGCACTGTGAAACGGAACACCGCACATGGGTGCCCGCTCAGCTTCACCGCAATCCCGTCCCGTCAAGGTCAATTCCAATTCTCGTGAGGCCAAAACGGCATCATCAAAAAACATTTCGTAAAAATCACCCAAACGGTAAAACAGCAGATAGTCCTTATACTGATTTTTAATTTCAAAATATTGCTCCATCATTGGAGTCATAGAACGCTTCCTCCGTTTGTCAAACTATTATGGAAACCGGGGGTAGGAATCAGTGGCAACCTCCACCGCAGGTAGAACAATTATGCGTGCAGGAAGAAGGCTTTTCACCCGTAATGGCAAACGTAATGGTGTTATTTACAGCATTCATCAGCTCGTTCACGTCTGCCTGTGCATCGTTCAATTCCGCAAACACGGGATTCTCCATAATCAAGCGGTACAGCTCATCGATTCGATTTTGGATCACGTCAATGAGCATGGTATCCCGTTCGGGCTTGGTCAGTTCAGCCTGAAGAGCCTTTTGCTGTACTTCGTATTCCACCATGTGCTTTTGCAGAGCCGTATCGGCTTCATACGCCGTCTTTGCTTTTTCCAAGCGGATCAGCTTGTCATCCTCTTTCAATGCTTTGCCAAGCTCTGTTGCCAATTCAAAAATCGTCATTTTTCGTACCTCTTTTATCTTTCACAAATTTAATCAAAAAAACAGGATCGAAGAACCGTTCCGCGCATAGAAAACGGATCTGCTTCTTCTATCTTGACCGTCAAAAATTTTCCCTCATCCTGCGGTTCCGCTTCAAAGAATACGATCTTACCGCCTTCGGTTCTTCCACTGTAAAGAGCATCGTTGTGTTTGCTGACACCATCACATAAAACACGGAGCTCTTTCCCGATCAACGGCAAATTGGCAGCCAAAGAAATATCCTTTTGCACAGCCAAAAGCCGATCAAAGCGAGCACTTTGTATCTCCTTGGGAATCTGATCCTCCATGTCAGCAGCAGGCGTCCCCTTTCTCGGTGAATAAATGAAGGAGAAGATCATATCAAAGCGAACCGTCTCCAACATCTGCATGGTCCCCTCAAAATCCTCTTCTGTTTCCCCCGGGAAGCCAACGATAATATCAGAGGTGATGACCACATCCGGCATCTTGGCACGAAGGTAGGAAACCGTTTCCAGATATTGCTCTGTATGATACTTTCGATTCATCGCTTTGAGAATACGGTCACTGCCCGATTGTAACGGCAGATGAAAACGATGTGCCACGTGTTCACTGGCCGCCATTACGTCAATCAGTTTTCGGGTCGCATCCTTAGGATGGCTGGTCATAAACTGCAGGCGGTAATCTCCGGGAATGGTATCCAGCTCTTGAAGCAGATCGGCAAAATCATAGTTGCTCCCAAGATCCTTACCGTAGGAATTGACATTTTGCCCAAGCAACGTGATCTCCCGATAGCCCTGTTCCACCAAGGTACGAACCTCCTCAATGACCGCAGAAGGCGTTCTGCTCCGTTCTCTGCCGCGAACGTAAGGTACGATACAGTATGAGCAAAAATTATTACAGCCATACATGATCGAGACCCATGCACGAAAGCGATCGGCACGGTGAATGGGAAGCCCCTCCGCCACCATGTACTCGGTCTCCTCGGGGCAAAACAGACG
>JAFTRT010000150.1 GCA_017462145.1 Clostridia bacterium | reverse complement strand
TTTTGTGCAAAATAGTCCTCCATGGTCCCGTGAAAATCCAAGTGATCCACTGAAAGATTGGTAAAAATACCGAGCTCGAAAGAAAGCCCCTCCACCTTGCGCAAGGCAAGGGCATGAGAGGTCACTTCCATGACCGCATAACGAACACCGTCCTGTCTCATTTCCGAAAGAAGCCGATACAGCTCCCATGGATCAGGAGTGGTCAAATTGGCCGTTTCCTCGGTAGGCCGAACCTCCAAGACTCTCTTTGAGGAACGACAGCATACCGTTCCGATCAGTCCGCAGGGAATCCCTGCCGACTCCAAAATCTCCGCCAGCATCCAAGCTACCGACGTTTTTCCGTTGGTTCCGGTCACCCCGATGAGCGTCATCCCCTCTGCGGGATGACCGTACCATGCGTGGTACAGCAAAGACGCCACTCTCCTTGTGTCTTCAACCAAAATGGTTGCGGCACCACCCGCACAAGCGTCATGCACAGTCTCTGCTACCACTGCTACAGCCCCGTTAGCAAGGGCTTTTGCGATAAATTGATGTCCGTCCGAGCGCATTCCTCTGATACAGAGAAACAAGCTCCCCGCACAGATCCTTCTGGAATCGGTCTCGATTCCCGTCAGATCCAACTCCCCCATGTGGGAAGGATAGGCAACGCCTGCACGTTCAAACAGCTCTGACAGCTTCATATCCGCCTCCGAAGAATTGCTTTTTTGCTTTTACTTCCTCGGCGGTGGCCGCCTATGTATCGTTTGGCACCTCATTGTAGGTATAATCCGCATCCTCGGGGGCTCGGAAATAAACCGTAATCACGGTTCCCTTTGCCACCTTGGTTCCGGGCTCTATGCTTTGAGCATAGACCTCCACGGCGGTACCGTACAAATATTGAGGCGTTCCCTCTATTTTAATATTCAAGCCCAGATTGATCAGCGTTCCGTTTGCTCCCGCCGCAATCTTTCCCGTCAGATCGGGAACGGTCACGGTGGCCTCCGGCTTGGTCGTATCGGTATAAAGATAAACTTTCAAATTTTTGGCTTCCGCCTTCGTGCCGGCAGCAGGAGACTGGGCCTTCACCGTATCACCGCTTCCGATTACCTCATAAGAAATTCCTTTTTCCTCCAAAAGCCCCGTTGCATTTTCCACGCTTCGGTTCCGACAGGAGGGCACGGTCATGGCCAGATTGGAAAGCTCTTTTTCGGTGTATTGAGGTAGAACGCCCAGTGTGGGCAAGATCTTGCTCAAAGCATTGGCAACGTAAGGAGCCGCAACGGTGCTTCCGTACGCTCCCTTTTGCGGTTCATCCGCAATGATAATGATGGCAACCTGAGGATCATCTGCAGGTGCATACGCCACGGTGGAGCAAATGTAGTCGTCACTCGGTTCAAACTCCGACACATCTGCCGTATAACCGCAAACGTTACAAATATAGTTGGTATCTCCCTCTTCGGGAGTGGGAGTTCCCGTTCGTCCGCACATGGGGCAGACCCGTTCCTTTTTCTCCGAGGTACCGGTCTTTGCCGCCACTCGATATCCGGCCACGTAGGCGTTTTTGGCACCGCCGTCTCCCGAAACGCCCTCCTCCAACATTTTGGAGATGGTCTCGCAAGTAGCTTCGCTCACCACTTGGCGCTTGCTTTCCACGGTATGTTGCCAAATCACATTTCCGGCGTTATCCGTGATCTTTTCCACGATATAAGGGGTCATCAGATCCCCGCCGTTGGCTACCGCCGAAACAGCGCAAAGCTGCTGCAAGGGAGTAACGGTAAAGTTTTGGCCGAAGGCATAAATCACAAGGTCTAAACTGGTCATTTCGGAGGCAAAAATACTGTTGCCTTCGCCAGGAAGGTCAATTCCCGTCTTTTCCCGATAGCCAAAGGCCGTCACGTATTCATTATAATTTTCCACACCGATCCGCTGACCAAGCGTCATAAACCAAACGTTACAAGACTGCTGTAAGCCCTCCGCAAAGGTGAGCGCACCGTGTCCTCTGGTTTGATGACAGTGGATCTTATGACCGCTGAACGTCAAATGTCCTTGACAGGTCACCGATTCGGTCATGCTGACCAGCTTTTCCTCCAAAGCCATGGAGGAGGTAATAATCTTAAAGGTAGAACCGGGAATATAGCTCTCGGTCACCGCTTTATTGGACCACATTTCGGTGAGAAGTGCACGCTGCAATTGAGCATACTCGTCGCTCGATTGAGCATATCCGCTCTCTTTCAGTTCGGTCTCGGCATCCTCCGTCAGTGTCCACGGATCGTTCAGATCAAAACCGGAGGTGGTGGCCATGGCAAGGATTGCTCCCGTTTCTACGTCCATCACGATGCCACACACACGGTTGGTCACCTGATGATTGAGCGCCGAACGCTCCAGCTCCTCCTCCAAAAAGCTCTGTACCGAGCGATTGATGGTGGTGTGTAAATGATAGCCGGCAATGGCATCAATATAGCTGGTATAATCATAGGGCATTTCGTTCCCATAGGAATCTCTGGCCTTGATATAATAGCCATCTACGCCCTTCAAATATTCATTGTACTGATATTCCAGACCGTAAATTCCAACGCCGTCACTGCTGGTAAAGCCCAACATGTGGCAGGCCAAAGAACCGCCGGGATAATACCGTGTACTTTGTGCCTCCAGATAGACCATGGCGCTGAGGCGATTTTCATTGATAAAGGTGCGAACCCGATCCGCCGTCTCTTCATCCACCTTCTGCTTGATGGTTCGGTCACGCTTGGTGGTAAAGCCCGCATGCTTACGAACACTCTCTTCGGCCACACCCTCTACCAGGGCGGCCAAGTTTTTGGCGATCAGATCGGTATATTGGATTCCCTCCGCATTCCCGGCGGCGTCCAGCTCCTGCTGGTAAGCAAGAATCCGGGACGGGTCGATAAACAAACGGTAGGTTGTGATATTGGTGGCAAGCACGTTGCCGTTGATGTCGTAAATCTTGCCTCGATCCGCAGGAACCGAGGACTCAGTGGTCATTTGGTTAATCACCTTGGACTGATAGGAATCAAAGTTGACCGTTTGGATGATGAGAACTCGAATCATCAATGCCGCAAAAATGGCAAAAATGAGAACGCCCACCACAGTAGAGCGGCGAAGTGCCCCGCTGTTGACCGATTCTGTTGCCATCTTTCGGCCTCCTCCTATCGGTGTATTTTTGTTGATAACTGTATTATGTTATGAAAAGCTGTCGTCTTTTATGCACGGATGGCAAGATCAGTCAAGCTTGATCCCGAAAGCGGACAGCAAAGCGGAAAAACTGATTTCCTCTTCGCTCTCCTCGGCTACCACGACTTCCTCGGATTCCAATTGCAAATATCGATTGTCTGCATACTGGCTGGGGATCATGCCCATTGCCGTTGCCTCGGCCTCAATTTCATTGATATCATATTTCAGGTCTAACTTTCCTTGCAGATCGGCCTGCTCAGCTTCCAAGGTTGCGATACGGCTGTTTACATCACCCAACTCACCGGATGCATTTCCAACCATAACCGATCCCCCCACGATCAATCCGAGGGAAAGGGTGAAAACCGCCATGGTAGAAAGCACCGTAACGGGAATCCGTTTGATCGGCAGCTTGGTTCTGCCCTCCACAGGCTCCTTTGGAAACCATTTTTTTGCAAGTTCTTTAACGGCCGACCATACGCCCTCTATGTGACCCTCCTTTGAGCCTGATTCAGAACGAGTCAGACCGCCCTTTTCGGACCCATTGGTCCGCCGTTGGGGAACGGCTTTGTTGGCGGCTGCTTCCGCCTCGGCGGCGGTGGGAACGGTGGGGCACAAAAAGGCTCTGCGGCTCTTGAAATAACGGACGAAATCAGCAGAGGTCATATATTTACTTCCCATGTATTCGCCACTGCGATACAGGTCGCCGATTCCCGAGCGGCTGTCAAACAGAACACGGCTCTGTGCCGCTCCGTTGACATCCGACCCCTCTTTTTCGGCACGGCGAGCAATCTCATTGCGCATATTACTCGCAACACCTCTCCCCTGATAACGGGCGCGAAGCTCCTCGATACAGCGGCGATAGGAATCATTCATCTCAACGGCCATGGTTACCTCCCTTGTTTCGTTCCTCAATGTTTCTGATATCTTTTCTTTCGGCTACAGTCTTCAAAGCTTCTCCGCCACTCGAAGCTTTGCGCTTCGGGAGCGGGGATTGACTGCCAGCTCCGCAGAGCTCGGCAAAATGGGTTTGCGGTTCACCGCCTTCAAAACGGGACGGTTGTTGCACACGCAAATAGGAAAATTCTTCGGGCAGGTACAGCCCTGCGCCAAGGAGGCAAAGGTTTGCTTGACAATGCGATCCTCCAACGAATGGAAGGTGATGATCGCAATGCGTCCTCCCTTTTTGAGCAACCGAGCTGCATCTCGTATGGCAGGCTCGATCACATCCAACTCGCAATTGACCTCAATGCGGATGGCTTGAAAGCTCCGCTTTGCAGGATGATGGCCTCCCTCCCTTGCATGAGGAGGAATGGCATATTTGATTAGGTCGGCCAGCTCTCCCGTCCGTTCGATGGGATGCTCTGCACGCCTGCGTACAATGGCATTTGCGATGGCGGGAGCGTAACGCTCTTCCCCGTATTCGTACAGGATCTTCTTCAATTCCTGCTCCGAGTAGGTATTGACCACCGTATAGGCATCCAACGTGCCTCGCTTGTCCATACGCATATCCAGGGGCGCATCGGCTTGGTAGGAAAATCCTCTTTCTGCCGTATCCAACTGGTAGGAGGAGACACCCAAGTCCAGAAGAACACCGTCGATCTCCTCAATCCCGAGCGACTCACAAACCTCGCCCAAACGGCAGAAATTATTTCGAACCACCAAAGTGTTTTTTTGCAGGGGCTCCAACCGCCGACCTGCCGCCGCAACAGCGGCTTCGTCCTGGTCTATGGCAATGAGCCTGCCGTCGGTCAAGTGACGTGCGATCTCAAAGGAATGTCCGCCGCCCCCTGCCGTACCGTCAATATAAATTCCGTTCGGCTTGATATCCAAGCCCTCCATGCATTCCTGCAACAGGACAGAATAATGAGAAAAGTTCAATTCTTCCATGGATCACAATCCGTAAGATTCCAGCAGGGCTCTCATATCGGGAAGATCCTCTGCCTCGACCATTGCAGCGTACGCTTCCTCCGACCAGATCTCTGCATATTCTCCGCAACCAACGACCACAGCACCCTTTCCGATGCCGGCGTGTGCCAACAATGCAGGAGGAAGCACCACTCTTCCTTGGGAATCGGGGGTCACCTCTGCCGCATCGCGATGAAGGGCACGGAGGATCGCCTCGGAGGCTTTTCGCTCCATTTTCAGAATGGGGCTGATGTAGGCCTCCCACCCGCTGATGGAATATACCTTGAGGCAATTTTCACGAATACTTTTGGCTATGATAAACTTGTTTTGATCCTGCAACAGATCTTCTCTGTACTTTGCGGGAATAAACAACCGATTCTTGGCGTCAATGGAATGTTTGTATTCACCCGAAAACATGAATTTGCCTCCTTTCAAACGGTTTGATGGAGTTGGGGGTGCAAATGAATCCACATTTGCTACACTTTCCACCACTTTTCCCCACTTCGATGGTATTATTATAAATCATTCCTTATTTTCAGTCAAGAGACTTTGATAAAAAAATGAAAAAAACCAAAAAAAGGCATCGCAATTTCAAATTTTTTTCCCGTTTTGGCGTGAAAATTTCGGTTTTTCCCTTAATTCCCAATCACAAAATCCTTTATTTTACAAATCTTTTATTTTTTTACATACATGTGGCGTGTTTTCAAAAGGATTTGGTCATCTTTTGCCAAGGAACTCACCATTGAGACGAAAAATGTTTAACGGCGTTTCTCCACTTTGTGCCCCACTTTTCCCCCACAACCTTTCACAAAAAAGCACCTGCACGCCGAAGAATACTTCGAGCATTGTAAAAAATGTCCGAAACGAGAGTCGCGGGCGTTGAGAGCTACCGTTTCCTTTGTCTCTGTTTTATGTTCTCCCTCTTGACAATTGCCGACTGAAAGAAGGACAGAATCTCCGACTCGTCGGGCGGTGGCTTGCTGCCGTCGAAAACAAACGAACAAAAGGATAAGGCGGCTGGAGATCCCCCGCCCTACATGTTTCAAATTCCAAACAAACCCTTTTCCATTCCGATCCGTCAATCATCCTTTCCGACAGGGGGGGCGGCATCTGCGACAACCCGTTCCAAATAAACACTTTTTTCCTTCTTAACCGTTTATGGGTCATCCTGAGCGAAGGCGGTAAATCCGCCGAGTCGAAGTTTTGTTGAGGGAGCGAAGCGAGCCGATACAAAACCGAGGAACACTTCGTGTTCCGAAGGGATCTCCGATGGGATTTTGCGATCCTTTTTTATCAATGTAACATTGTGTAAAGAAAGACAGCAAAACCTCATAATGGATCCCTCAAGACATAGTCTTGTACATTTGCATCGCTCGCTTTCGCTCGACCCGCAAATGTTCGACTCGCCGCAAGCGGCTCGCTCCTCTTGCGAAGCAAGTATGATGACAAAGACGGGGAGAACGCAAAAATCGTTTGTTTGGTACACCTCATCCACCACTATCGTGGTCCCCCTTCTCCCACTGGAGAAGGCTCCGGTGAGGTGCGAACATTCACAACAGAATGTGAAATAACAGAGAGTGAAAGAAACAGAGAGTGAAAGAAACAGATTTTTGCTTTGTTTTCTAATAAAAAGAAACCCGATCGGTACCGTGAGGTGTCCGACGGGGTTCTCCCTTAGAAAGAGCGTAGCGACTTTTTGCTACACAAAGCGTAGGGCGCAAAACCTTTTTTGTAAAGTTCTTTGGGA
>JAFTRT010000149.1 GCA_017462145.1 Clostridia bacterium | reverse complement strand
GCTCGGACGTTGGTGGGGCAATGATGCCAAGAAAAAAAAGCAGGTTGAAATTGACATCATGGGTGAAGCTGACAAAAATTCCGCATTGTTTGGAGAGTGTAAATGGACAAACGAAAAAATTGATGTCGGAATATTAGATACATTGATATATAGAAGTCAGCTCTTCTCTTATCGGCACACACACCTTTATTTATTTTCCAAATCAGGATTCACTGATGGATGTATCGAAAAGGCAAGCAACTTAAACAATGTCTCCCTTGTGGCTTACGACGATATTCTCCAATCTTTAAAAAAATAATCATCATACACCAATACCGCACAATTTTGATGTTGCAGATGCCTCATCAAAGTTGTGCGGTATTGCCATTATCATCCAAAATGCTCCACCTTGAAGCTCTCCCCGCAAACGGTGGGGAATTTCTGATCTCCCCAGGGCTGGAACCATTTCAGGTAGCCTCTCAAACGATTTTCGGGGTCGTACACACCGTACACCAGTTGGCTGATGGCAGGAGGGATTCCCGAACCGCTTTCAAAATTCACCGATCCGATCTCCACGTTGCATTTTCCCTTGCGATGGCCAAAAAGCTCGCAACGGGTGGTGGAAAGGATACAGCGGTTGTGCTGTGCCACGATATGCCCAATCACCGAGATATGGGAGCAATCATGGAAAACTACACCCTCCTCACAGTTGTGAATATAAAGATAATCGGCCACTACGTGTTCTCCCAACACCAAGCCGTATTTGAAACCCTGCACCGCCACGCTACGAATGACGTTGTGATCGTTCTGATCCCCCGCCATCATCAACCCAACGGTGTGACAGGGGTTTTCCAACAGCTCCTTCCCCAGCACGGCATCGCCTACGTTTTCTCCGATGCAAAACTGACAATCGCTGACCCAAACACGGGAAATATTATGCAGATTGGCACCACTTTGGGTAGGATACATTTTTTCATGATCCATAGGCACACGAAACTCCAAATTTGCCATAGAAAACTTGGAAACGCTGAAACGACCGTTGCAGGAGTCTCCCTCGGGAGCCGCGATCATTGCCCACGGGCGAGCCAAGGGATCGTGGTCTTCGGGAGCAATCCAATCGGAAAACAGCACCGTGTTGTCAATTCGCATAGGCTCAAATCGGGTGGGCCGGAATTTTTTGTCGCAGTCCATCGGCCGCACCTGATAGGAATTCAAAAATCGGCAGGGCATTTCTCCTTCCAAAAAGATGTTGGCACGTCCCGGAGGAATAACCAACTGCGCCCGCACCTTTCTTCCCTCATATTCCTCCACGGCAGGAGAGGCAAGACGGTAGCCCTTTGGGGTGTACGGGAATAGGATCCGTCCCCCGCCACGCTTTGCCGCATAGTCAATGGCGCTTTGAATAGCAGCGGTATCGTCGGTGATGCCGTCCCCCTTTGCGCCGAAGTCAAATACGTTGATACCGAAGCTCATACAATGTTCTCCTCTCTCTTATCCAACAACATCTTACCGCTGTCAAAGCATTCGATGCCGTACATCACCAAATTTCCAATCTCCCCTGCCAAGGCCACGGCGTATCCGGCTCGGCTTTTCAGATTGCAAACGGTAATATTGTAGGTCTCCTCTGCGGTGCAATGGCGACTGCCGTAGAGATGAGTATCTCCCACGCGGACACAATGGCAGCCTATGTCCATATGGGGAGAATCCTGAGAAGTATCGGTGACCCCGTCAATGAGAATGTCGTGCAGCTTCAAATCACCTTGATTCAAAAGCCTCACATTGGAGCAGAATGCCGATGTCGCCACGTTGCGGATCACCACGTTGCAAAGATCGGGGCAAAGTCCCTCCACTGCAAAGTGACGCTCCATCCTACCGTTGAGTGCCGTCAGCGCAATGCTGTCATCCTCGGTAAAGCCCGTGATATTTTCGATGACAATATCATGGCACCCTTGCCGCAGATCAATTCCATCGGCATTTTTAACTAAAACTTCGTCGTACTTATCTATATTAAGCCCGT